>NZ_JBMOWC010000020.1:0-88212 GCF_049310765.1 Bacillus sp. PSXD-155
TCGCTCGACTTGCATGTATTAGGCACGCCGCCAGCGTTCATCCTGAGCCAGGATCAAACTCTCCAATAAAGTTAGTTTGTCTAGCATCTAAAAATAAAAATTGACGTTTCACGTTGTTTGTTTCGTTCAGTTTTCAAAGAACTAAAAGCGGGTGAAGAGAATCGAACTCTCGACCAGAGCTTGGAAGGCTCTTGTTTTACCACTAAACTACACCCGCGTGGTCGGGAAGACAGGATTTGAACCTGCGACCCCCTGGTCCCAAACCAGGTGCTCTACCAAGCTGAGCCACTTCCCGTAATTGGCGCGCCCGAGAGGAGTCGAACCCCTAACCTCTTGATCCGTAGTCAAACGCTCTATCCAATTGAGCTACGGGCGCTTATTCATGATGTTTTTTCGTCGTTGTATTTTGGCGACTCAATTATCTTATCATACTACATTTTCAAATGCAAGTACTTTTTTAAGATTTTTTTGATGCGGCCGAGAGGACTTGAACCTCCACGGGGTTTCCCCCACTAGGCCCTCAACCTAGCGCGTCTGCCGTTCCGCCACGACCGCGCGGAAAAAACAAAAAGTGAGCCATGAAGGATTCGAACCTTCGACCCTCTGATTAAAAGTCAGATGCTCTACCAACTGAGCTAATGGCTCGTAAATGGCTGGGCTAGCTGGATTCGAACCAGCGCATGACGGAGTCAAAGTCCGTTGCCTTACCGCTTGGCTATAGCCCATCGAAAAAATATCTTATTTTCAAAGACAAATGTTATTGTACCATAATGTCCAATAAAAAACAACTGCCAATTAGCAGAAGTTAAAATGGCGGTCCCGACCGGGGTCGAACCGGCGATCTCCTGCGTGACAGGCAGGCATGTTAACCACTACACCACGGGACCATTTGGTTGCGGGGACAGGATTTGAACCTGCGACCTTCGGGTTATGAGCCCGACGAGCTACCGTACTGCTCCACCCCGCGATAATACTATTCATATAAAATTCATATGGTGGAGGATGACGGGATCGAACCGCCGACCCCCTGCTTGTAAGGCAGGTGCTCTCCCAGCTGAGCTAATCCTCCGAAGTGGTGACCCGTACGGGATTCGAACCCGTGTTACCGCCGTGAAAGGGCGGTGTCTTAACCACTTGACCAACGGGCCAATATGTATGGCAGAGAAGAAGGGATTCGAACCCTCGCACCGCGTTAGCGATCTACTCCCTTAGCAGGGGAGCCCCTTGAGCCACTTGGGTACTTCTCTGTATGGCTCCGCAGGTAGGACTCGAACCTACGACCGATCGGTTAACAGCCGATAGCTCTACCACTGAGCTACTGCGGAATAATGAAGACAATTTGTATCTTATAAAAATTCTTTCTGTAAGTCAAGAAGTTTTTAACAACATCTTGTTCAAACGTGACATGTTTATAATATACTGGATTGTGTTTTTACTGTCAAGATGTTTTCGATATCGGTTTGAGTTTCCCTTTACACTTTCCGCAGACATATCTTTTTGTATTTATTTGACGCCTTCTTACATATTGAAGTAAACACTCCATACATTCATACTTATAAATCTTTTTTTCCTTCTCTTCATTAATCATTCGTTTACAAAAACGAGGTGCATCAACTTTCTTTAACAACTCAC
Source organism: Bacillus sp. PSXD-155 (assembly GCF_049310765.1). Taxonomy (NCBI): domain Bacteria; kingdom Bacillati; phylum Bacillota; class Bacilli; order Caryophanales; family Bacillaceae; genus Bacillus; species Bacillus sp. PSXD-155. Next base: position 1,633 of record NZ_JBMOWC010000020.1, read on the forward strand.
GAAAATCTCTGTCCCTGTGCTTATACCCTCTTCCTGTAATATGCAAGTGATAATGACACAGTTCATGTTTGATGATTCCGATTAACTCCTCCTTACCATACATTTCGTAATATCGATAATTCAGTTCAACATTGTGACTCTTCAACAAATAACGCCCACCAGTTGTACGCAGCCTACTATTGAACGTTGCTTTATGTAAAAACGGCATTCCGAAGTATTGTAGCGATACTTCTTCCACTAGCCGTTGAATTTCTCCCTCGCCCATTCTCATTCCTCCTAAACAAAAAAATATTTTTACACTTTTCGCGCTTCTTATACATATATTAAATAGTACATATACCCATCCTCATTCAAGACGCGTGGTTTCTAAAAACACAACATGAATAGAAATCCACTCACCAACCTCTCATCAATAGCACTTTAGATTTTTGAGAGTAGGATTAAACAAGGAGGGATTCCTATGCCTACGTGGCTAAAAAAACAGATGCAACGTGCATATTTCGAAAAAAACCGGTATCAAATTAAATTGCTAAATGAATGCTGGTTTTATTATAGCAAAATACATCAAAACTCATAATCCATTACACTTTTTATTCTATAAAAAAAGAGCAGTTTCATCTGCTCTCTTCTCTTACTATTCAATCGGCAACATAGATAGTGCAACGCGTCCTTTTTTTGTATCAATATCATCTACCCATACTTTTACAATTTGTCCTACTGATACAACATCTAACGGATGCTTTACAAACTGTTTACTAAGCTTAGAAATATGCACTAAACCATCTTGCTTTACGCCTACATCAACAAAAGCACCAAAATCAACAACGTTACGCACTGTTCCTTCTAGTTCCATACCACGTTTTAAATCTTCTAATTTCAAAATCCCTTTTTTCAGAAGTGGTTTAGGCAACTCATCCCTCATATCTCGTTCTGGGCTAATGAGCGCATCTATAATATCAACTAACGTCGGCTCCCCAACCCCCGTTTCTTGAGACAACTTAGAAATCTCTACTTCTTCCAATCTCTTTTGTAATTGCGGTTGTCCTACGTCATCTATCGATAACCCTAAACTCTTCAATAACAATTCAACATTTTTATATTGTTCGGGATGAATACCTGTTCTATCTAATGGATTCGCTCCTTCTAATATACGCAAGAAACCTATACATTGTTCGTACGTCTTTGCACCTAAACGTGGGATTTTCTTTAATTCCGTGCGCTTTGTGAATTTCCCATCCTCTTCTCTCTTTGCCACAATATTTTTCGCAACAGTTTTCGATAAACCTGAAACATATTGTAACAATGCAACCGAAGCCGTATTTACATTAACCCCAACTTGGTTAACAGCTGTCTCTACTACAAATGTTAATGACTCATTCAATCTCTTTTGAGATACATCATGTTGGTATTGTCCAACCCCAACTGATTTAGGATCAATTTTCACAAGTTCAGCCAGTGGGTCTTGCAGACGTCTTCCAATAGAAACGGCACTTCTCTCTTCAACTTGTAAATTCGGGAATTCTTCACGAGCTAAATCAGAAGCTGAATATACACTAGCACCCGCTTCATTTACAATAATATAAAAGACTTCCTGTTTCACACTTTGTAATACATCTACTATAAATTCCTCTGTTTCTCTAGATGCTGTCCCATTACCAATTGCAATCATTTCAACTTGATATTTATCTATAATAGAAAGAACTTTCGTTTTTGCGTCATCATATTTACGAACAGGCGGATGCGGATAAATAACATCAATATGTAGTACTTTCCCCGTATCATCTACTACAGATAATTTACAACCAGTTCTATATGCCGGGTCTACCGCTAGCACGACTTTCCCTTTCATCGGAGGTTGTAATAATAAGTTACGTAAGTTCTCAGAGAAAATGTGTATCGCTTGTTCTTCAGCTGTTTCTGTTAATTCTTTACGAATTTCTCTTTCGATTGAAGATTGAATTAATCGTTTATAACCATCTTCAATCGCTAATTGTACATAATGCGCACTTTTAGAATCGTTATCACGAATTACTTTCTTATATAAGAAATTTAATATCTCATCTACTGGTGGGACAACAGAAACTCTCAATATATCTTCTTTCTCACCGCGATTCATTGCTAATACACGATGTGGTACTACTTTTTGCAATGGTTCTTCATAACTGTAATACATTTCATATATATTCTTTTCATCTTTTTCTTCACCTTTTACAGACGAAGACATAATACCTTTTCTAAAAGTAATATTTCGAATCCAACTACGATACGTAGCTTCATCTGAAATCATTTCTGCAATAATGTCTTGTGCACCTTGTAAAGCTTCTTCTGCAGATTGCACTTCTTTCTCTGCATTAATAAATTCCACTGCCTTTTTAGCCGGATCTTCTTTCTTATATAACAACAACCATTCAGCTAACGGTTCTAACCCTTTTTCTTTTGCAATCGTCGCTTTCGTTCTTCTTTTCTCTTTATATGGACGATACAAATCTTCTACTTCCTGCAACTTTGTAGCTTTAACAATTTGCTGTCTCAGCTCTCCTGTCAGTTTTCCCTTCTCATCAATAAGACGAATAACTTCTTCCTTCCTATCTTCAAGTTGCATCATATATTGCCATCTCTCTAAAATCGCACGAATTTGCACCTCATCTAAAGAGCCTGTCCATTCTTTTCGGTAACGAGCAATAAATGGAACTGTGTTACCTTCTTCTGTTAATTGAATAACATGACGAACTTGCTTTTCGCTAAAGCCTAATTCTTTCACTAACATTTTCATTAACGCTTGTCGATTATCTACCATTTCCATATACAACCGTAACCTCCTCTATAATAAAAAAAAGTTGCCCTTCAAAGAGAGCAACTTAAACTGCCGATTTAAAAATCTATTAGTCCTAAACTAATTTGTAACGCTTCATCTACACGACTCATCATCACTTCATCTAAATGAGTGATTTTGTCCGTTAAGCGTTGCTTATCGATTGTTCGAATCTGCTCAAGTAAAATAACAGAATCTCTCTCAAAACCATACTTTTTCGCATCAATTTCCACATGAGTGGGTAATTTCGCTTTTTGAATCTGTGCAGTAATAGCCGCTACAATCACCGTTGGACTAAAACGATTTCCGATGTCATTTTGAATGACAAGAACCGGACGAACGCCTCCTTGCTCAGAACCAACAACTGGGGAAAGGTCTGCAAAATACACGTCGCCGCGTTTTACAATCAAAATATTACCCCCCGCTAACTAAGCGTTCTACTGTATGAGCTGCTTCATACTCCGCTAAGAAAGCTTCAGATGCAATACCAAGATTAATTTTTCCCATTTCAATATACCCACGTCGCATTGATTCATGTTGGTAGCGTTTCTTCGTCTTATGTTGACGCAATAACAATTGTGTTGCCTGGCAAATTAGTTCATGGCGATTCTTATTCTCTTGTTTTCCAATTCCGTCCAATTCCGTTACCATTTGCTTTGGCAACCGAACCACGATTTCAGTAGTTACACTTGATTCGGACACAAAAATACACCTCCACCGTCAACTACACACCCAAATATATATATGACACCTATTGTAATAATACCATTGTATGGAGCCTGTTGCAAAGACTTCCTTATTCCTTGCTTATGTTTTCCAATTCATAAACAAAACATTCATCTTCTTAAATTTTTTATCTCATAACTAACTAAAAACAATAGAACTCCTCTTCAAAACTTACGTGTAACTTATATAAAAAATGATTATAAGTAAAAAGCTTCTCATCAAAAAGAGCTTATTATCCAGTAATGAACAGTCACTCCAATGACAAGAAGCAATCATACTACCTTCTATATATTGTTCAAGTAATTAATTATCTCTACAACCTTACCATTCCGTATAAATATTCTTGGCACACGGAAACTGATCGTTGCAATAATTTCATAATTAATAGTCCCTGAATATTCCGCAACCTCTGTAGCGCTAATATACTCATCTCCCTGCCTTCCAATAAGCGTAACTTTCGTACCAAGCGGCACTTCACAAGGAAGATGAATCATGAACTGATCCATTGTTACTCGCCCTACAATCGGTACCCTTTTACCATTTATAAGCACTTCAAATCCTTGTAATCTTCTAAGCCATCCATCTGCATAACCAATCGCTACAGTCGCGATCCATTCTTCAGTTTTCGTTCGATAAGTGACGTTATAACTAATTCCATCACCTTTAATCACCTGTTTAATATGAGCTACTTTCGTATGCAGTGATAGCGCCGGTTCTAATTCAAATGGTAAAAAAGGACGTATTTCTACAGAAGGAGATAATCCATACATTGCAATCCCAATTCGCACTGCATTAAATGTAATCCCTTGAAAACGTAACGTGGCAGCACTATTAGCTGTATGGACAAACTTAGGATCCACTCCGAATTCTTTCAACCAACTTAACTGCTCTAAGAACGTATTATATTGCTTATCAAAATACGAAGTCTCAACCTCATCTGCCGTTGCAAAATGCGTGTATACTCCTTCTAACTCTAAAAACGGTGCACCTTCTAAACTCTTTAAAAATGCTTTCAGTTCTTTTCTTTCACGTATTCCAATTCTCCCCATACCACTATCAAAGTTAATATGGAATTTCATTACAGATGAACCATCCCAAAGTTTAATTGCTTCGTCCACCCATTCTTTTTGAAAAACAGTTAGCGCTACATCATTTTCAGCAGCTACATTTACATCACGCGGCGGCGAGGGACCTAACACTAAAATCGGCACAGTAATACCAGCCCTCCGAAGCACTAAAGCTTCATCTAAAAAAGCAACTGCTAACCTTGTTGCACCCGCTTCTAATGCCGTTTTAGCCACCGGTACATAATCGTGCCCATATGCATTTGCTTTAACTACAGCAAAAATCTCTACATCACTTGGGATGAACTCTTTAATATGCGTAACGTTGTTATAAATGGCATCTAAATCCACTTCCACCCAAGTGTCACGGTAAAATGGTGCTTCTTCCATAAATACACTTCCTTATACACGATATGCGAAGCTTATTCTTTTATATGCTTCTTTTATGAAATCCACCTTCAAACTAAGAAAAGACGTGGTGCACATATATCACCACGTCTAAGAAGTTTACTTCACCTGCTTCGCTGTAACTGAACGAGCAACCATTAGTAGCTCCTTCGGCTCTAAACCTTTAGACACGAGCATATATTCTACTCCGTTATGCGACCACGTTACAGAGTCTTTCGTCAATGCACCAATCGTAAACCCAAGATCAACTGGTTCTCCACTTACACTTACCGCTGATGAAGCCTCTGCAACTTTTGCCTTTTCTTGTATTAAAGTAAAGGATTTCTTATTTCCAGTGTATGTGAGTATCGCACGCTTGCCACTGTCTGTCTTCAACTCTTTTTCATCTTGCAGAGTCATACCTTGCGGTGTATCAAGTGGATACAAAATAGCAAACGGTTTGTCTTCTTTTGCTGTTGTTTGAACATCTACCTGCGCTCTAGACATATTTTGTTTCGTATCAAATGCACCTTTATCAAATTTCGCATCGAATTTCACCTTAGAGAAATCTACTTTTACAAGAACATTTTGATCATTATCCATTAACTTCACTGAAACTGGAGTCAAATCGCTCTTCTTCAGCGTAATCTCTTGTTTCGGCAACATATTTTGATGTTGATAGTTTGTTTTTGTTTTAAAAATATAATACTTATCTGTTTTCTCGAAAGTAAGGTTTTTCTTATCCTGCAAAATATCTCTTACAAGTGATTCATATAAATAAGCCTGGCTGCTATTTTGCGGCCAATCACTTTGAAAACGGAAGCTCTTATTAAGTGCTGGCGTTAATACAAATACACCTTCTTCATTTCTTAAAATGATTTGGCTCTGATCTTTTTTTGCATTCTTTAAATTCACACGATAAAAAGACGGTTCCTTATGCCAAATCTCTACATTATACTCCTGAGGCTCATTCCCTGTTTTAATAGATAATTTCGCTTCAGCTTGATAACTTTTCATCCCTTTTACTTTCGCCTCTAAATCTCTCACGACATCATCTTGTTTCTTTTCCACACAACCCGCCAACACAAAAACGGTCAACAAACCGACAAGAACTAAAAACAGACGCCTTTTCATCACTTCAGCCCCTTTGCCCCTATAAATGAATGGAAGATGTACCTTCCTTATCGCTACCTCAAATATATGAGACAAAGATATAAAATATGCAGACTAGCGTGACGAGCTTTCTAAAACAACTTGAGCAACAGCAAATTCCTTACTATGACTAATTGATAAATGAACAACATACTCTGTACTTGTAATCAGCATCGGCTTACCTCTTTCATCATTTTTCACTTCAATATCTAAAAAGCTCACTTCTTTCCCGATACCAGTACCTACAGCTTTTGAATACGCCTCTTTCGCTGCAAACCTTCCAGCTACAAACTCTGTAAGACGACTTCCTTTCAGCTCCATAGCAACATTACGTTCATTTTCTGTTAAAATACGTTCCATAAATTTAAGCTTTCCATCTAGCATTTTTTCAATACGATTTAATTCAATAATATCGATTCCAATCCCTATAATCATTTCAAAATCCCCTTCTTCTATTTAACTTTCTTCTTTCATATTGATAAGAATAACAGAGAATCTTTCTGATGCAAAAGGGGTGATAGTAACCGTATGCTAATAAGATCTACTCAGATTTCTTTACAACCGACTATTCTCACCTTACTTTTTATTCACTTAGTCATGATGATATTAGGCGACTTTTTCCTCTTCCCACTGGCAGCCTCTAATGAATATATCGCTAAAGGAGAATGGTGGCGTGTCATAACTTCCCTTCTGGTACACGTAGACTTACAACATTTTCTTTCTAATAGTATTTTTTTGTTTGCACTTGGTTCTTCTATCGAAAAGCAACTCGGACACTTTTCTTTTTTTATTCTATTTTTTCTTTCTGGAATTTCCGGAAATATTTCTTCTTATATTATTATGCCTCCTGAATATATTCACGCAGGTGCATCAGGTGGTATTTTCGGACTATTAGGCGCACAATTATTTTTATTGTACAATCGATACCGCTCTTCAAAACCAAAAGAAATTGCCATTTTCTCAATTGTGATACTTCTATTACTGCTATTTACTTTCTTTAATCCTTCCGCCAATCCGATCAGTCATTTAACAGGTTTAATAACCGGCGGCATTTTAACTCCTTTTTTAACAAAAAAAAACGATGGTGCAAAGCTTATTTAATATAAAAGCTTGCACCATCGATAATTTCTACATCTACCTGTTCGTTTAAATCCCTCATTAATTGAAATAAAGACTCATCCTTCATCTTCGCCTCAATCATACAATCAATTTGCGGAACACTTCCCTTTATCCTTCTTAAAAAAGATAAAAATGCGTCTACATTAATATAATCTGCATGAGCTCTTGGATCTTTTCCCTCTCTAGGGCTAGAGATATGCATTTTAACCGGTAACAAAGATGTTTCCCACGTATGAACAACACGTGCCCAATCTTCATACCAATCTTCTTGCTCATTATTCATCATATGGTGATGCAAATCAAACACGACGGGAATATCTAATTTTTCTCCTAAATATAATGTTTCCTCTAACGTAAAAGTTGTATCATCATTTTCTAATATAATCATTTCTTGAATACCCCTTGGGACATTAGACCAATTCTCTATAAAACGCTCTAATGCAAGTTCTTTATCTTTATACCCTCCTCCAACATGTAGTACACATCGTTGCTTATGTTCAATCCCCATGCCTTTTAATAATTTTTTGTGCATCTGCAATGTCTTTACAGATTGTTTAAAAACACTCTCCTCAGGTGAATTTAGTACAACAAAATGATCTGGATGGAAATCAATTCGCATATTCATATGAATTGCATATTCACCTAATTCTTTCAATTTTTCTTTTAAAGGACGAATATAGTTCCACTCTAGCAATTCCTCATGATTCGCTAAAGGAATGAGCTTAGAACTAAGCCGAAAGAAAGATATGTCATGTCCCTTATTATGCTTTAATAAACGTAAACAATTTTCCAAATTGGAATTAGCAATTCTTTCAAGTTTACGAATTGCAGCATCACGATCATCTATTTTCTGAAACTGTGCGTACGTCATCGTTTGAGATGGGGATGCATTCTTCAAATGCACACTCATCGCAACGTAACCAAGCCTTACAAGCATATAACAGCCCCTTTTCTATCATAACTACTATGTAGTATGCACAATTACAGAAATAAAAAAAGAGAATGCCAACAAAGGGCATTCTCTTTTTTATTAAGCTTGTGGACGGCTATGATGTTTTCTTTCGCCGCGTCCATTTGAAGATCCTGGGCGACCTTGACCTTCACCTCTACGACCACGACTACCACCATCACGATTACGATCACGGTTTCCATCACGATTGCGATCACGGTTTCCGTCACGATTACGTCCATCACGGTTACGACCATCGCCACCGCCACGTCCGTCACGACTACGATTACGGTTACCATCACGGTATCCGCCTCCGTTACCGCCACGTTTTTTAGAACCGCCACCTCTTGAAACAACTGGTGGTTCTGATGTTAAAGCGATCGGAGTTGTATCCGGCTCTTTAGTCATCATTTTTAAAGCAGCAGCTACTACTGTTACAGAGTCATTCTCTTCTAACATTTCTTCTGCAATACGCTTGTAGTATGATAAGTTCTCATTTTGGATTGTGCTTTGAAGTTTTTCAGCGATTAAACGTTGTTGACCTTCTAATGCCTCATCAAGTGTCGGTGCTTCCATACGATCAACTTTACGCTTTGTTGTACGCTCGATATTTTTTAATTGTCCTGATTCACGTGGTGTTACAAATAACATTGCAATACCTTTTTTACCTGCACGGCCAGTACGACCGATACGGTGAACGTATGATTCTGGATCTTGTGGGATATCGAAGTTGTATACGTGTGTTACGCCTGAAATATCAAGACCACGTGCAGCAACGTCTGTTGCAACAAGAACTTCAATAGCACCTTCTTTAAATTTACGTAATACAGACATACGTTTCGCCTGTGTTAAGTCACCATGAATACCTTCTGCTGCATAACCACGTAAGTTTAATGCTTCTGATAATTCATCAACACGACGCTTTGTACGACCGAATACGATCGCAAGCTCTGGAGATTGAATATCTAGTAAGCGTGTTAACACGTCAAACTTTTTCTTTTCTTGCACTTCTAAATAGAACTGCTGAATGTTTGGCATTGTTACTTCTTTTGCTTTTACTTTAATGTGTTGAGGCTCAGTCATGAAACGCTCAGCAATACGACGGATTGGATCTGGCATTGTCGCTGAGAATAATAATGTTTGATGTGTTTCTGGCACATCTGTTAAAATCGCTTCAATATCTTCAATGAAGCCCATGTTTAACATTTCATCCGCTTCATCAAGAACAACAGTCTCTACGTTTTGTAAGCGAAGTGTTTTACGGTTAATATGATCTAAAATACGACCCGGCGTACCAACAATAATGTGTGGGTGTTTTTTTAGAGCACGAATTTGGCGGTTAATATCTTGACCACCATAAATTGGTAGAATACGAACACGTTTATGTTTACCAATTTTGTATAGCTCTTCTCCAACTTGAATTGCTAATTCACGCGTTGGCGCGATAACAATACCTTGAACTGCTTCTTTATTTGTATCCACTTTATCTAATAGTGGTAATCCGAATGCTGCTGTTTTCCCTGTACCTGTTTGCGCTTGCCCAATAATATCCTTACCTTGCAATGCATGTGGAATTGTTTCAGCTTGAATCGGCGTAGCCTCTTCAAAGCCCATACTTTCAACCGATTGCAGTAAAGACTCACTTAATCCTAATTCTCGAAATGTTGTCAATGTTACTTCTCCTTTTCTATCCTATACTTATCATTTAAAAAAAGGCGTTTTCCGAATTTGCGGAAAAGCCCTTTTCCTGAATGCTCACGTATATAACCGGGCGTATATTCTTCACGAAAATACTTCTAAACGTTATTACACTTTATCAATTATAAGTTTTGTATGTGTAAAAAGCAAACCCAACTGTTACCTTATTTTATATTCAGGGCCTTTTTCTTTACTTTTATTTTTTTATCATTTACTGTAAGCGCTTATTATAAGTTTCTTCTATTTTCGTGACTATCATCCCTATTTATATACACCAATTATTTCAACATCGTAATTACTTCTTCTAATTTCATACCGCGAGATGCTTTTATTAATACAACATCTTTCGCATCGACTACTGCTTGTAAATCTCTTACTAACTCTTCTTTATTATCATACGCCTTTACACGTTCATTAGGGAAATTAATTTTCGCTCCTTCAGCAATTTGAGCTCCTAATCTACCGTATGTGAATACATGTGAGATTTTTGCTGGATCGATTAATTTACCTACCTCATAATGGAACTGCACTTCTTGATTTCCAAGTTCTAACATATCACCAAGCACAACGATTTTTTTAGTAAATCCATCTAAACCATTCATTAAATGGAATGCTGCCTCCATAGCCGTCGGACTTGCATTATAAGCATCGTTGATAATTGTTAATCCACTATCCGTTTTTACAATCTCCATACGCATGCCCGTCATTTGAAGTGTTACTAAACCTTGTTTCATTTCTTCCCACGTCACACCAAAATGTGTCGCAATTGCCATTGAAGCAAGTGTATTGTACACATTATGTTTTCCTAACACCGGTAGGTAGAATGAAATATTTTCATCTCTATTCATTTTAAAATGTGTCCCAGTTGCCTGTAATGTTACAGTTGTTGGATAGTAATCGTTGGCTCTTGCATCACCAAACGTAACTGTTTCCGCTGCTAAATTCATTTCAGGAACACGATTCGTTAATAACGGCTCATCTCCATTATATACGAACACGCCACCTTCTTGTAACCCTGTAACAATTTCTAATTTCGCTTCAGCAATGGCCTCACGAGATCCTAAATCCATTAAATGTGCTTCACCAATATTCGTAATGATAGCTGCATTAGGACGAGCTAACTTAGATAAAAATTCAATCTCTCCTCGGCTTGACATACCCATTTCTAATACAGCTACTTCTGTATTTTCTTCTAAGTTTAAAATAGTGAGAGGTAACCCAATATGGTTATTGAAATTCCCTTCTGTTTTTTGAACTTTGAACTTAGTCGCGAGAATACTTGTCACAATATCTTTCGTGGATGTTTTACCGTTACTACCTGTCACACCAACAACTTTAACATCCAATTGATCGCGATAGTTTTTCGCTAACATTTGCAGTGCAGATAGCGTATCTTCTACAAAAATAACCGGAAGATTCTCGGGTGGATTTGCTACATCTTTCATCCACAATGTAGCTACAGCTCCATTTTCAACTGCTTTATCTACAAAAGCATGTCCATCGAAACGCTCCCCTTGAATCGGAACATATAAGTTTCCTTTTTCAATTTTTCTCGTATCAATAGACACGCCTTGAATAATAGTTCCCTCATATTGCTCTGCTAATCCAGTACCATTTACCATCTGTTCTACTTGCTTTAACATTCGCTTTATCATATAGAAACGCTCCTTACATAGAGGAAGCACTATTCCTACGAATAGTGCTTCCTCCTTTTTTTGTTAGATTGTATATTTAATTTTTTGTTTTTCTTCGTGACGTTCAATCGCTAAACGAATTAACTCTTCGATTAACTCTGGATACGGTAACCCAGTATGTTGCCATAATAGAGGGAACATACTAAACGGTGTAAATCCTGGCATAGTGTTTACTTCGTTAATATACACTTCTCCGTCTTTCGTTAAGAAGAAATCAGCTCGCGTTAAGCCTGCACCATCTAATGATTGGAACGCAATAATTGCATCACGCTTAATCACATCAGATTCTTCTTCTGTCATTTCAGCTGGAATAATTAACGCCGTATCACCATCGATATATTTCGACTTATAATCATAGAAGTCCTTTTTCGGAACGATTTCACCTACAACTGAACATTTCGGCTCATCATTACCTAGTACCCCAACTTCTACTTCACGACCTACAATATTTTCTTCTACAATAATTTTGCGATCAAATTGGAATGCCTCTACAAATGCATTCTCAAGTTCTTCACGATTTTTACACTTATTAATACCAACACTTGAACCAAGGTTTGCTGGTTTTACGAAACAAGGATATCCTAATTTATCTTCTACTTTAGAATAAGCTTCCTGACGATCTTTTTCCCATGCACTGCGAATGAAAGACGCATATTTTGCTTGTTTTAAACCAGCCTCTGCAAAGATGTTTTTCATAACAACTTTATCCATACCAGCAGATGATGCTAGAACACCATTTCCTACATAAGGAATATTCATCAATTCTAATAATCCTTGAACCGTTCCATCTTCACCGTTTGGTCCATGTAGTAATGGGAAAATAACGTCAATAGCGTTTTCCTCAGAAGCTGCAGATGGAATAATCTCTGTACTTAATGATAACGGAGAAATCGCATTTTCTGCACTACTCATTTTTAAAGCTTCAACATCTGTTACTTCACCTTCAATACGCTCACCACGTACCCATTGACCTTGTTCTGTAATATAAATTGGATGAATCTCGAATTTATCTTGATTTAACGCTTTAATAGCAGCAAGAGCCGTCTGTAACGAAACTTGATGCTCAGCTGATTTTCCACCATATAATAAACCTAATTTAATTTTTGTCACTGAAATCACCCTAACCAATTGTTTTCATTTTTCTATTTTAGCACTTTTTATAAAAATAGGTAGTTCCTATTTGAAATAAAATGTAACTTCCACAAATAATTAAATGACACTACTTATTGGTTTTCTACACTTTTTCTATTCCACTACTATACAAAGGTGAATTTTAAAATGAAATGGTAATCCTATCTAGTTATGTACCTAAAATATGTAGAAATCCCCTTTTTTGTGTATGTCACCTATTTACTAAGAAGATTGTTTGGTTAGTGTATCTTTTTGCCTTTGCTCAACAAGGCGATCTAAAGAAATATATACAATACCTGCAACTACACATCCTACAGCTAAAATTGTAAATAGCAAGTGGCCAAGTAATCGATCTAATAAAAAGCCTCCCAAAAGTGGACCAAATGCGCTTCCTGTAATCCACTGCAAACTTGCAGCGCCCATATAAGTCCCTCTCAAATGCTCAGGGGCCAAGTTTGCTACAAATGTCATCTGTACAGGCGACATAATCATCTCACCTAACGTATATATAGCATAAACGAACAGTAGTGTTATTAAAATAACTGTAGCATTTGTATTAAACTCTCCAAACCACTTCGGTAACCACCCTATAAAAAATAATCCAATCCCGAACAAACATGCACCATATAACATCGTCTTCCCGACTGGTTTATCCGTAGCCCATTTTGAAATTTGAAATTGGAATAAAACAACTAATAGTCCGTTTAACGCCATTAAATATGGATATGGATTATTCGCTCCAAAAATACGCTTCATTTCGTTATCAAAATGTAGTGGCAACATGCCTTCTGTTTGAGAAAACCCCATCGAAATGATAATACCTGCTAATAAGTAAATCATTAATGCCTTATCTCGCATGACAATTTTCCAAACTGCCCCAGATTCCTTTTCTTTATGTTCTTCCTTATCTGTCCTCTTTGGCATCGTCTCTTGAATAAGAAGTAATACAAGTAACGCATAAAATAGCATTGTAGAAGAGGCAATAATAAACACAAGATTCTTTGACAACACAACTACTGATGCTCCCATTATCGGACCAATCGCAGCACCTATATTGTGTCCCATTCGTAATAAACCATATGCCTCTGTTCTTTTTTCTGGTGCCGTTACATCTGCGACCATAGCTGATGCAGCTGGATGAAATAAAGAATTACTCAATCCTAAAAAAATAGATAAAATTGCATATGGAATAAATCCTTCTATAAATAGAAAACCGAGCATTAATAATGCATTACTTGCCATAGAAAATATCATAATCGGCTTTCTTCCATATATGTCAGCAATTCTCCCTCCTATAAGTGAACCAAAGCTTGCAGCAATTGGAGAAAGCGCCATAATAACCCCAACTTCCAACAACGAATCTACCTTATCTTTTAAATATAATGCAAAAAAAGGCATTAACATCATCATTGCAATTCCATTTAACGTCTCTCCAATAAATCGAATCCATACGTTACGGTCCATCTCCCTTAACTCACGCCACGTATTTTTCATCATTTCACTCCTTTAGTTAGCCAACAATTATCTTATAATAAGTTCAGAAAAATGTAAATTTTCAAATAAAAAAATCCATTCTAACAGAATTAGAATGGATTTTTTTCGCTTATAAATTCGCAACATCTTCTTCTTTTTTACTATTATTTAAAGCACTATGTTTTCGGCTATATAAGAAGTAAACCGCTATACCAATAACCATCCATATCCCAAAACTAATCCATGCTGTCCCCGATAATTGAAGCATTAAGTATAAACAGAAAATCACTGTTAACGCTGGTAAAAATGGTACAAGCGGAGCCTTAAATGCCCTTGGTAAGTCTGGATGGGTTCTTCTCATTACAATTACCGCAACAGCTACGAGTGCAAATGCTGACAATGTCCCCATGTTTACAAGATGTGCTAAAACATTTAAATCTATTAATCCTGAAATCAGTGCCGCAATAATTCCCGTTGTCCATGTATTTAAAAATGGCGTTTTAAATTTCGGATGAACTTTAGCAAGACGCTTCGGTAATAAACCATCTCGGCTCATCGCATAAGAAACACGAACTTGCCCATACATCATAACTAGCATTACTGTTGTAATCCCTGTAATTGCTCCTACTGAAATTACCCCCGCTAAGCCATCTTGTCCAATAAATTGCAGTGCAAAAGCAACTGGATCTGATATATTTAGCTGGCCGTATGGAACAATTCCTGTCAAAATAAGCGAAACAACGATATAAAGAACTGTACAAATTAATAACGATGCAATAATACCAATTGGTAAATCACGTTGCGGACGTTTCACTTCTTCTGCCGCTGTTGAAACTGCATCAAATCCTATAAATGCAAAGAATACTGTGGCCGCTCCAGCCATTACACCATCTAAACCAAATGGCATGAAAGGCGTCCAGTTTTCAGGTTTCACATAATTAAAACCAGCAAAAATAAAAATAAGAACAACTGCTATTTTAATAAATACCATAACGTTATTTACTCGTGCACTTTCACGAACACCTCTAGATAAAAGAACTGTCATCACTAAAATAATTAGAACTGCAGGTAGATCAATTATCCCACCCTTTCCTGTACCAGGAGCCGAGGAGAGAATAGTCGGAATGTGGATTCCAAACCCCTTTAATAAAGATTGAAAATATGCAGACCAACCGTTTGCTACAGCAGATGTAGCAAGTAAATATTCAAGCATTAAGTCCCAGCCAATTAAAAATGCGAATACTTCCCCCATCGTCGCGTATGTATACGTATACACACTGCCCGAGACAGGAACTGAAGAAGCAAATTCAGCATAACAAAATGCAGCAAAGGCACAAGCTAGCGCGGCAATCGCAAATGATAATATAATAGCTGGCCCAGAATGTTTCGCTGCCACAACACCCGTTAGAACAAAAATACCAGTTCCAACAATTGCTCCGATTCCAAGCATAGTTAAATCTAGCGCGCCCAATGTTCTTGCTAACGTTTTTTGCTTACTTTCTTGCATTAACTTTGCAATTGGCTTCTTTTGAAAAATTTGCTTCATCTTTCACTCCTCCAAGTTTTAAATTTTCTGAAAATTTTTAATTCGCTTTTTTATTTTACTCATTACGCTTTTCCTAGTCAATACTTTTGTCGAAACAAGTAGAAATTCTTCTGAATATGCACTATCCTTATCATTCTTTCTATATATCTTTCGACAACTATTTTTGGTATTATTATACATGTCGATTCCACAAAAAAGGCATGCTCCCTTATTGAGAGCATGCCTTTTTTTACTTATTTCACAGTATATGAACCTTGTTCAATCCAGCTATACATATACTTTTCATCTTCTGTTTCATGTGCTTGTTTTACAATACGAAGCGGACGGAATGTGTCTATCATAACAGCTAATTCAAGTGTCTCTTTCTTCCCTATACTTGCCTCTGTTTTCCCCGGATGCGGCCCATGGGGAATTCCGCTCGGATGAAGTGTAATAGAACCTTCTTCCACACCTTTGCGACTCATAAAGTTTCCTTCTACATAGTAAAGAACTTCATCACTATTAACATTACTATGATAATATGGTGCCGGAATTGACTCTGGATGATAATCGTATAAACGTGGTACGAAAGAGCAAATAACAAAATTATGCCCTTCAAATGTTTGATGTACTGGCGGTGGCTGATGAATGCGCCCTGTAATTGGTTCAAAATCCTCTACATTAAATACCCACGGATATAAATAGCCATCCCATCCAACAACATCTAACGGGTGGTGTCCTAAAACATGTTTATGCATATAGCCTCTTGACTTTGTCATTACGACAAACTCGCCTTTTTCATCATAGGTCTCTAATTTTTCTGGACCACGAAGATCTCTTTCACAAAACGGACTATGCTCTAACAATTGTCCATATTCATTTCGATAACGACGCGGCGTTGTAATTTGGCTATTCGCCTCTACAACGAGAAACTTAGTCTCACCTTCATCTGGAATAACACGATAAATCGTTCCAATTGGGATCGTTACATAGTCGCCTTTTCTATAGTGTATCGTTCCAAACATCGTTTCAATTTTCCCTGTTCCATAATGAACAAATAACATTTCGTCGCCATCACCATTACGATAGAAATAATCCATTTTTTCTGTTGGGCTCACTACTCCAATTAACAAATCTTCATTTCCAAGTATGAAATTTCGTCCACTTATTGCATCACCACTTTTTTTATTTTCTTTCGTTCGGAAGTGGCGATGAGAAAGAGCAACATCCTCTTCATACTGCAACTGACAAGAATGCGATAATGCAGAATGACCTACTTCTGTTGGCATATAGTGATGATACAAAATAGACTGCGTACCAGAAAATCCTTTCGTTCCCATTACCTGTTCACGATAAAGCGATCCATCTTTTTTACGAAATTGTACATGTCGTTTATGAGGTAGTTCTCCCATGTGACGATAAAACATGCCCATCACCCGCTTCCTTTTCTTTTTTGATCGTATTACGTAGTGTACCTAAACCAGTAATCGACAGCTCTACAACATCTCCATCTTGTAGCCACTCTTCTGTACCAAGTTCTAAAATACAGCCTGTTCCTACTGTCCCAGAACCAATCACATCTCCTGGATATAACGTCACGTCCTCTGAAGCACGTTCAATCATTTCAGCAAATGTATAGTAAATATCTTGGAAGTTTCCCTTTGATAATAGTTTTCCATTTACATGAGCAGTCATTTCTAAATCATATCGATCACCATTACGATAAACATCTAATTCCTCTTTCGTAACAAGATGTGCTCCTAACGAAGTTGCAAAGTCCTTTCCTTTCGCAGGACCGAGACCTACTTTCATTTCTGTTGCTTGTAAGTCTCTCGCACTCCAGTCGTTCATAATACAATAACCAAAAATATATTCCTCTGCTTGCTCACGAGAAATATTTCGCCCTTCTTTTCCTATTACGCAAGCAATCTCCAACTCGTAATCAAGCTTTTTAGACTTTTTCGGACCAATTACAAAATCACCGGAACCAATTACAGCACGATGATTAGTAAAATAAAAAACCGGAATATCATACCATTCAGGCACAACATCTAGTCCTCTTCGTCCACGAGCTGTTTTTACATGTTGTTCAAATGCGTAAAAATCTCGAATACTACTCGGATTAGGAAGAGCAGCTGTCAATTGTACTTCTTCTAAAGCATATATACCCTTATTTGGATTCTTAATATTCCGCACTACTTCTACATACTCATCCGTTTTCTCTAAAAAAGCCATTATAGAAGAAGGGATTTTCCCTTCACTAGCAAGATTCATATCTATTACTTTGTCACCTTCAAGCCATCCAGCCCGTATTTCTTTTGAAGGAAGACGAAATGTAACAAATTTCATCCTGATTCCTCCTTATAAAAATGAAATTTCCACCAGCAAAGGGACTTTTGCTGGTGGATATAAATCTTATAAGTTTCCGCGACGCTCTTGTTCTCTTTCAATTGATTCGAATAACGCTTTAAAGTTTCCTTCACCAAATCCACGAGAACCTTTACGTTGAATGATTTCAATAAATAAAGTCGGGCGATCTACAATTGGTTTCGTAAAGATTTGTAGTAAGTAACCTTCATCATCACGATCTACTAAGATCTTTAATTCTTTTAATTTATCAATTTCTTCATCGATTTTTCCAACTCGTGCAGTTAACTCATCATAATAAGTATCAGGTGTATCTAAAAACTCCACCCCATTTGCACGAAGCGCTTCAACCGTTTTAACAATATCACTTGTTAATAAAGCAAGATGCTGTACACCAGCTCCATTATAGAATTCTAGATACTCTTGAATTTGTGACTTTCTCTTTCCGTCTGCTGGTTCGTTAATAGGAAACTTAATACGGCTTCCATTTGTCATAACTTTCGACATTAAAGCCGAATACTCTGTACTAATATCATCATCATCAAAATGAATCATTTGTTTAAAGCCCATGACATTCTCGTAATAACTAACCCACTCTTCCATTTTTTCAACATTACCAACTACATGATCGACAGCAATTAAGCCAGACTCTTCAAATGGAATATTAAACTCTACCTTTTGGAATCCTGGCATAAATGCCCCTTTATAATTTTTACGCTCTACAAGCGTATGAATTGTATCACCATACGTACCAATAACTGCTTTTTTCAATGTACCGTCCTCATCTGTTAATTCCTCTGGTGGAGCAATTGCGACGGCACCACGTTTCACTGCTTCTGAGTATGCTTTATCAACATCATCAACAAGTAGTGCCACATCCTTCACGCCATCACCATGAGTCTTTACAAACTCTGCAATACGATTTTCACTACTTAAAGCTCCAGACACAACAAAACGCATATTTTTTTGCACAAGAACATAAGATACCTTTTCACGGTTTCCAGTTTCTAATCCAGAGTAAGCCACAATTTTGAATCCGAATGCTCTCGCAAGATAATAACTCGATTGCTTTGCATTCCCTACGTAAAATTCCAAATGATCTACATCACGTACTGGAAAAAAGTCCTCCATTTGTGCAGCTAGCGTATCCATAGATTTTTGTTTCATAATATCTTCATCCCCCTGTAAATAGATTAAATGGTCCATACTTAAAACCAACCGAAAACGCTTCCAACATAAATAAATAGAAATTAGTTAGCAAGCTAACAAATTCTGACCTTTAAAATTTTCTATCTTTTCTGTCAAATTCCTCTTTTTTTCTTACATATAAAATTCGACTTTTTTCTCTTTAAAATAAAGTGAAACTTTAATCAGCCCTCACCAATCAGGCTTTTACTCAGTGGATTTTTGATTATTCGTTGAATCAAGTTGCAACCGCAGCGTCTAATTAGCCATGGATGCTAAATAATGAGGTAACTTTAATACTTGAAGGTATATAAGAAGAAAATAAAAAAGACTCCAACATATTAACTGCTTACTAATACGTTAGAGTCTTTATTTTTTTTGAATGGTTGTATTTACATATATCATACTAATACACTTGCAAGGAATAGAATAAATGATGTTAATATTACCGCTCCACCTAAGGATCCTAATAAATCCGTTTTTGTTACTTGAAACACTTGTTCACTGTTCATATCCCTCATTCTCCTTCCATTTTTGTTTGATTTAAAACTTCTATTATACTAATACACTTGATAGAAATACGATTAATGCTGTTAATACTACTGCTCCACTTGCTGATCCTACGAAGTCACCTTTTGTTACTTGTAATACTTGCTCTTTCATATCTTTCATTCTCCCTTCTTTTTCTTTTGTTACAAAACTTCTATTATACTAATACGCTTGATAGAAATACGATTAATGCTGTTAATACTACTGCTCCACTTGCTGATCCTACGAAGTCACCTTTTGTTACTTGTAATACTTGCTCTTTCATATCTTTCATTCTCCCTTCTTTTTCTTTTGTTACAAAACTTCTATTATACTAATACGCTTGATAGAAATACGATTAATGCTGTTAATACTACTGCTCCACTTGCTGATCCTACGAAGTCACCTTTTGTTACTTGTAATACTTGCTCTTTCATATCTTTCATTCTCCCTTCTTTTTCTTTTGTTACAAAGTTTCTATTATACTAATACGCTTGATAGAAATACGATTAATGCTGTTAATACTACCGCTCCACTTGCTGATCCTACGAAGTCACCTTTTGTTACTTGTAATACTTGCTCTTTCATATCATTTATCCTCCCTTTTCATAAGTTATCTATATGTAATTTCTAAGAAATGTTTATTTCATAGTTTTTATGTTAACGTTACATTAAATTTGATAACGTAACGTTTGTAACATTAATGTAACATAACTATTGTTACGTTGCAATATAATAACGTGAAATTTATTACACTTTTTTTACGTTTTTTTATAATAATCCCTGAAAACCTTTATTTAATGCGATTTTCACTAAACTCACGTTTGTAACATTCGTGTAATATTACAGTCATAAAGTGAAATATAGTCATCCTCCTCTCTATTTTTGTTACAAACAGTTTATTTAGTGACACTAAACCTATCTAATCTTTACTTACTTTTAATATGAGATAAAATACCGTCTTTCCAAGATAAGTTTATATGTTTCCTCTATATAACTATGTATAATAAAAACAAAGAGGTGGTCATTTTGAAATTAATCGCATTAGATATGGATGGTACACTACTATCATCTAATCTTGAAATCTCCAAAGAAAACCTACAAGCAATCCAAACTGCACAAGAAGCTGGTCATATTGTAATGATTTGTTCTGGTCGTGCGAAAGAGGATGCTTTAAAGCTATTGGAAGAATATAAATTATCTCTTCCAGTCGGAGCAAGCAATGGGGCTATTGTTTATGTGGATGGAAAAGTAATTAACTCTCGTTGTATACAAAACGACAAAGTGTACAAACTTGCAAAATTACTAGAATCTGAAGGTTTCCCATATAAGCTATATACGAATAAAGGCGTTTATTCTCCATATACATGGCAAAATCAAGTGATGCAAGCGTTCGAAGAAAATAAGCATGCGCTCGATGTTACATTAGAGGAGCTTGAACGAATTACAGAAAAGCAAAAAAAATCAAACCTAATTACTGATTTCAAAAAAATAGAAGATGTTGTAAATAACCAAGAACTAGAAATATCTAAATTCTTCATTTCAACATTTAATGCAGCGCATCGCGCACAGCTATTAAGCGTGTTACAAGAAGACGCTGATATTATGGTTACAGCATCAGCTCCTACTAACTTAGAAATTATGGATAAGAATGGACATAAAGGAAACGGGCTACAGCAGATGGCAGCTCATTTTAATATCCCTATTGAAGATACAGTTGCTATTGGTGATAATTTTAATGATGTACCAATGTTAGAAGTAGCAGGCTTATCTGTTGCAATGGGCAACGCTGAAGAAGATGTAAAAAAACTATGTGATGTTGTAACACTAACAAACAATGAACATGGTGTTGCTCATGCAATCGAGCAATTTGTATTGAAACAAACTTCATCTAGTAAATAAAAAAAGGACTCTTTCAAATTGAAAGAGTCCTTTTTTTATACATGATGACAAGAAACAAAATGATTATCACCAACATTACGAAATTCTGGTATTGTTTTTTTACAAACATCTGTTGCAAACGGGCAACGTGTATGAAAACGACAACCCGAAGGTGGACTTGCTGGACTTGGAATATCCCCTTCTAGTATAATTCGCTCTCGCTTCACTGTTGGATCCGGTATTGGAACAGCTGATAACAATGCTTTTGTATACGGATGTAGCGGATTGGTAAATAACTCATCACGCGGCGCCGTCTCCACAATTGTACCTAAATACATAATTCCGATTTTCGTACATAAATGTTCTACTACACTCAAATCATGTGAAATGAATAAATAAGATAATCCCTTTTTCTCCTGTAACTCACTAAATAAATTAATAATTTGTGCTTGGATAGATACATCTAGTGCCGCCACAGGTTCATCAGCTACAATGAATTCTGGATTTAATACCATAGCCCTTGCTATTACGATACGCTGACGTTGTCCACCAGAAAACTCATGGGGATACCGGTCAATATGATAAGGAGCTAAGCCACATAACTCCAATACTTCAATTACCTTTTCACGAACATTTTCTTTCGTCGCTAATCCGTGGGCCAACATCGGCTCTCCAAGCGCTTCACCAATTCTCATTCTCGGATTTAATGAGCTAAATGGATCTTGGAAAACGAGCTGCATATTAGGGCGATGTTTTCTCAATTCATCCTTGGATAAAGAATGAACATCTTTCCCTTTAAACTTCACTTCCCCCTCCGTTTTTTGAACGAGACGTAAAATTGTTTTTCCTATCGTTGTTTTTCCGCTCCCTGATTCGCCAACGAGACCAAACACTTCACCTTTATTAATAGTAAAACTTACTCCATCAACTGCTTTTACATGCCCGATCGTTCTACTAAATATGCCACCTTTAATTGGAAAATATGTCTTTAGGTTTTTCACCTCTAATAATGGTTCACTCATTGTTCCGCACGCTCCTCATATAACCAGCAAGCTACTTTATGATTTTCATCATTTACATTTAGATTTGGGGCTTCTTTTTCACATATTTCCATACAATGCTCACAACGCCCACTAAAGTAGCAAAACTCACCTAAACCAACTAAATTCGGAACTTGCCCTGGAATAGAATATAGTTTATCTATTCGTTTTCCCATTACTGGTTTTGATTTCAACAATCCTTTCGTATAAGGGTGTTTTGGATTTTGGAATATCTCTCGTACTGGAGCTTCTTCAATAACTTTCCCGCCATACATAACGACAACGTAATCAGCCATTTCTGCTACGACACCTAAATCATGTGTAATTAATAAGATCGACGTTTTAAATTCTTCTTTCACTTGTCTTAGTAAATCCAATATTTGAGCTTGAATCGTAACATCAAGAGCTGTTGTTGGTTCATCTGCAATTAATAACTTAGGATTACAACTAAGCGCAACAGCAATCATAATACGTTGTAACATCCCGCCGCTCAATTCATGCGGATAAGAATGAACAATTTCATTAGCACGGGCTATGCCAACTTTACGAATTAACTCAATTGCTTTCTTATACGCTTCATTTTTACTAAGTAATTCATGCTCCCTTAGCGTTTCTACAATTTGCTCACCTACAGTGAAGACCGGATTTAGCGATGTCATCGGTTCTTGGAAAATCATCGCAATATCATTGCCTCGTAAACTACGAAGTTCTTTCTCTTTCATTCCTAAAAGACTTTTTCCTTCATATAAAATGTCTCCACCTACTACACTGCCAGATTCAGCAATAAGCCCCATAATAGATAAAGCCGTTACACTCTTCCCGCAACCTGATTCTCCTACTACACAAACCGTTTCAC
The DNA here is from genome assembly GCF_049310765.1 of Bacillus sp. PSXD-155. NCBI lineage: Bacteria > Bacillati > Bacillota > Bacilli > Caryophanales > Bacillaceae > Bacillus > Bacillus sp. PSXD-155. Next base: position 25,220 of record NZ_JBMOWC010000020.1, read on the forward strand.
CTTCTCGAACAGCAAAGCTAACATGGTTTACAGCCTTCACTGTCCCTTCCTCCGTTTGAAAGTGTGTTTGTAAGTCTTTTAGCTCTACTACCGCTCTACTCATACCTTCTCACCTACCGTCTCATCTTTGGATCTAACGCATCACGAAGTGCATCACCAAGTAAATTAATTGATACAACTGTTATAAAGATTGCAAAGCCAGGCGGAATCCATAACCACGGACGCTTTTGGAAATCAATTAATGAGTTAGCTGCGCTAATCATGTTCCCCCATGATGGCGTAGGTGGGACGACGCCGAGACCTAAGTAACTTAGTGCGGACTCACTTAAAATAGATCCAGCCACACCTAGAGTTGCTACAACAATAAGTAACGGAAAGACGTTAGGAATTAGATGATGAATGATTTTCCGAGAATCTTTTAATCCTAATACATCTGCCGCTTGCATAAAGGCTTGCTCCCGCAATGTTAAAATTTGTCCCCTCACAAGACGGGCAAGTCCTGGCCATCCTACTAAACTTAAAATAATCATTACAACATATAAACGGTACTCCGATGGTAATTTCCATTCTGATAAAATTGCTCCCATTATAATAAGTAGTGGTAATCCTGGAATGGACATTAACACATCTGCAACACGCATAATTAAATGATCTACAACTCCTCGATAAAAACCAGCAATTGCTCCTAATAGAGCTCCTAGTATAACGGATAGTAGCATCGACGCTAAACCGATTGTTAATGAAATACGCCCTGCTTGCATAAGTCTAGTTAAAATATCCCGTCCCAACTGGTCTGTCCCAAGCCAATGTGACAGGCTGGGTGGTTTATTAATTTGTGTTACTTGTACTTTCCCATCAGCATACGGTGAAAAGATTGGACCAATAAAACTAAATAAAAACATAAATATTAAAACGTATAAGCCACACAGTGCCATCTTATTTTTCTTGATTTTTTTATACGCTTGGCGCCATGGTGATGATTCATTTCTCTTTTTCCGTTCTTTCTTTTTCTCTATTATAGGTGTAATAGTCTCCATATCTTTCCCCCCTTACTTCAATCGAATTCTTGGATCAACAAACGCATAGACAATATCAGCTAAGAAATTAGCCATAATTGTTAAACAAGAAAGAAACATTGTAAAGGCCATTAATACCGTATAATCACGAAAGTTTAATGCTTCTAATTGAATACTCCCAATCCCTGGCCAATTAAAAATCTGTTCAATAATAATGGCTCCTGAAAATAAACCCGGTAATTCAAAAGCGAGTAATGTAATTGCTGGCAAAATTGCATTTTTCAATGCATGTTTATAAATAACGGTTCTTTCTTTTAAACCTTTTGCACGAGCAGTACGAATATAATCTTGCCTAATAACATCCAACATGCCCGTTCTAAAATAGCGTGTTAACGATCCTACACCAAGAAGCGTTAAAATAAATACAGGTAGAATCATATGACGTAATACTTCTAATATGTATGCTATCCCTGTTGAGTTACTCCCAATATCAATCATGCCACCAATAGGTAATAACTTTAAATCAACTGCTAATAATTTAATTAAAAATAGTCCGATAAAGAATGATGGAAATGACATTGCTGCAAAGACACCGATTGTTACCAATCTATCAAACCAAGAATGCTGCTTTGTTGCAGAAATAACCCCAATAATAAGAGCAATAATCCAAGTGAAAAATAAAGCTGCAGCAGCAACAATAAATGTATTCCAAATGAATTTATTAAGTAATGAAGTTACCGGTTCTTGGTACTGTAAAGAAAATCCAAAATCACCATGCAAAGCATTCACTAGCCAATGAAAATACCTTTCAATAATCGGTTTATTTAAACCGTACAACTCTCTTAATTCTTGAGCTCTCTCTGGTGTTAATTTTGGATTTGAATCGATATAATCACCCGGTAAGAGTGCAAATAAGAAAAAGATAATAATAGACGTACCAAACAATGTAGGAATCATTTGTAGAAACCTACGAATGATATATGTTTTCACCTTTTGTCTCCCCAATCCTATTTACTTAAAAATAGAAGAACATTTTTTCAAAACAGCTACCATTCCATTGCTGTGTGAAAAAACGTCTTCTATTATTTAGGTCAACCCTTATTGTTCAATAGATAACACTGGTAAGTTGGAACTGATGCTATCGTACTTTTCTGGATCAATTCCTTTTATACGTGCATTATGAGCATAAAGTAGTTTACGATAGTTTAATAAAATAACTGGTGGATCATCACTTAACTCTTTATACAGCTCTTTATAAATCGCTTTACGTTTTTCAATATCTGTCGTTCCTATACCTTTTACAATCAAATCATCTACTTTCGGATTATTATAACCCGTATCACTTTTTGGATTAGTTGATAAGTACTCACTTACAACTTCACTTGGATCACTAATTCCTGGTGTTGAAACTGCCGCTAAATCGTAGTCACCTTTTCCTACTTTTGAAAGCATCGTATTAAAGTCCATCAACTCTGGATTTAATTCAACACCAATTTCTTTGTAACTTTCTTTTGCAATTGGAATAAAGATATCATTTGTTTTACCTGTATTTGATGCGTAGTATGTTAATTTTAATTTTTGACCATCTTTTTCACGAACCCCGTCAGAACCTACTTTCCAACCAGCCTCATCCAATAATTTTTTAGCCTTTTCTACGTCGTGCGGATATTTATTAATACCTTCTTCTGTATATGCCCATGAAACTGGAGCAATTGGTACGTTAGCGACAGAGCCATAGCCTTGTAAAGCTGTATCCACATACTTCTTACGGTCTAATCCATAAGTAAGTGCTTGGCGTACCTTTTTATCTTTCAAATACGACTTCTTATTATTTACATAGATATAAGCAATATCACTTGATGATTCAAGATTAATATTTGCAAACTCCAATCCTTTTAATTGGTCTATATTTTCAGGGTTCGCTCTAAATCCACTATAGTCCAGTTCACCTGTTTGGAATAATTGGAATCCAGTATCACCTGATGTGATTTTGTAAATAAAGTTTTTAATTTTTGGTTTACCTGCATAATAATTTTCGTTAGCAACAAAGCGGACTTCTTGACCTGGAACATATTTTTCAAATTTATATGGACCCGCTGCAATTGGTTGCCCATATAATGCTTTTAAATAGTCTAAACTTGTATTTTGTTTATAATCTTTTCCATAATAAGCTTTTGATAGCACTGGGCCACCTAAATTCGTTAGCGCCTGTGAATTAACTTTTTCAGTTGTAATTTTAATTGTCTGTGGATCAACAACTTGGATTCCTTCAATAGAAGTTGCTTTTCCTTCTTTATATTCTTTCCCACCTTTAACAGCATACTGAGCAATATCCAATCCACCTTCATACGCTTTATCATGAAGTAGTGTTAATGTAAATGCTACATCATCCGCTGTTAGAGGCGACCCATCACTAAATTTTAAATTTTTACGTAAATGGAATGTATATGTTAACTGGTCAGCAGAAATATCCCATTTTTCTGCAAGATCCGGAACAGGTTTACTTTGTTTGTCTGTTGTTACTAATGAAGCAAAAATAACCGACGTTACATTTCCATCCCAACCATTATCTTGGAAATACGGAAGGAAAACTCCCCCTGGCTTAGAAATGGCTGTAATGAAAGTATCTTTTCGTTGATTTGCTTTCTCTGGACTTTTCTTTTTATCTGTAGCTGGAATTGATTCAATCTTAGAATCTTTTAAATCCTGCTTTTTTACTGGTTCTGTAGAAGCCGTATCCTCCTGTCCCCCACAAGCAGATAACACAAGCGAACTACTAAGTAATACTGAAAATACACCAGCCCATTTTTTTGTCTTTTTCTTCATTGTCCCCACCCTAACTGTTTAATAGTTATACCCTTTGAACTTATTAGCTTATGTATGCCTCCCACAGCACATTTATAGCCAATCGGAAAAGTCGGTTTTAATCAGAAAAAAATAGATGTTTTTGAGGGGTAACAATCTTATTCCGACCTTTCCGGTAGACTTTATGGTTATTAGCTTATATCGTTCAGTATATTTTGTCAATTCTTTCTAAATAAATATTTTGAGAATTTTTCCAAAATTATCACTCTATTCTTATACTTTAAGAAAACTCAGCTATAATTCGTATTAAAAACTTAAAAATCTACTTCTATTTCTTCAGCATGAAACATAGAATACTAATAACCAATTACCAAAAAGGGGGCGAAAATATGGACAACCTATTCCAATACGTCCTGCACTACGTATTATTAACAATTATGATAGTCGGGGCGCTATTACTATTCCCGTTCTTCCCAAAGTTCGTCCTCTTTTTAGCTTTTTTTATCATGCTCGGGATCGCTATTATAATTTCAACAAGAGAAGATGCCACGCAGAAAGAGAGCAGAGTTCAGCGCGTAAAGCTGTAACTTTGCTCTCTTTTCGTTTTCAATCACTAGTCTCTGTTACACATATTTATCCCGCTATTTGCCGGGCAGTAACCCCCCCACTGATTAAAGTTTCACTTTATCTCTCGGGAAATAATTAGCCTTTGTTTTTGTGATTACTCCTATTGAAAGGCCACTAATGACATTTATTTTTCACCTTATCATTTCATACGCTTCACAAGCTATGCAAATTGAGGAACACGGATTTATCTAAGTTACTGTTTCACGTGAAACACATCGCTTCATTTAATCTTTAAAGCAAAATATCATTATGAAAAAGCCACTTCCTCCAACAAAACTGAAAGGAAGTGGCTTTCTACTCTTTACTCCACAATATTCTCTAACTCACTATATAACTTCGCTCGTAACAACTCTTTCATCGTTTTTTCCTCATATAATTTTTCAAGTCTTTCAGCATCAGCTACATGTTCCATTTCACATTCTATTGCATATATATCTTCTTCTACATGCATTAACTCATTTTCAATCTCTTCAAGATTCCTAGCTTTTTTCTCTTTTACTGGAACCATTTCAACACTCTTTCTCCCTTGGCGTTTTTGCTTTATTACTTGCTTCTCAAGCTTTTCTTCCCATTTTTGACGAGCCCATGCATAGTTTCCTGCAAACTCAAATAATTTACATTCATCAATCCAGTACGTCTTTTCAAATAACTTATTTAAAAAATAACGATCATGTGAAACAGCTAGGATTGTTCCATTATATTGCTCAAGGGCTTCCTCTAAAACTTCCCTTGATTCAATATCAAGATGGTTTGTCGGCTCATCTAGAATTAGAAAATTGATGTCTTGATACATAAGTTGCGCAAGTCTTAACCTCATTTTTTCTCCACCGCTCAGTTGCGTTACTTTCTTAAATACTGCTGGACCATAAAATAAAAACTTAGCCAATATATGTCTTGCTTCTCCTTCTGTTACAGCTACATACTCTCTAAACGCTTCCAATACATTACTCTTCACATTTCCATACGTATGCTGTGATAAATAACCAATCTTGACACTACTACCAATTCGAATTTCACCAACGTCTGGATTTATTTCTTTTAATAGTAGTTTTAATAATGTAGTCTTTCCTGTACCATTACGACCAACGATAGCCGCACGCTCTTGAAAACGAACATGTAAATTCGCTTGTTCAAATAAAGGTCGGCCAGCAAAACCTTTACTCACTTCTTTCATTACAACAACATCTTTCCCGCTTCTCTCTTGCCCTTCAAACTGAAGACCCATCTGTTTTCGTTCTAAAATTGGCCTCTTTAATTTCTCTATACGTTCTAACGCACGTTCCATATTTCTCGCTCTTTTATGCAATCCTTCATTCGGAGGGTTCGCTTGATTTGCCCATTCACGTAGACGCTTAATTGCTTCTTTCATTTTCTTTATTTTCTTTTGTTGCTCCTGATAAGCTTGAAACTCTTGAAGTAATCTTTCTTCCTTCTCCTCAACGAACTGAGAATAATTCGTATGGTACACGTGAATCTCTCCATCTTCCAAATCAAAAATTTTCGTTACAACTTCATCAAGGAAATAGCGATCATGTGAAATAACCATAACTGTTCCAGTGTATTCTTTTAAAAATTGCTCTAACCATTCAACTGCAAATAAATCTAAATGATTTGTTGGTTCATCTAATAGAAGTAAATCTGGTTTCTGCAATAGCATATATGCAAGGCTTACTTTCGTCTGTTCTCCTCCACTTAATTCTGTAAATACTCTTGAAAATAAGTCTGTCACTTGTAAGCCATTTGCTACCTTCATTATATTTGCTTCTATTTCATAACCACCAAGAAACGCAAATTTTTCTTGAATGACTCCGTACCTCTCCATTAGCTTTTCCAAAGCAGATTGTTCCTGTTCCACCGCCATATTTTTTTCTAAAGCATGCATTTCTTTTTCTAATTCCTTTTCTACTTTAAAAGCAGAACTCAATACATCATATACAGTCATAGCCTCATCAAACTTCAGAATTTGTGCGACATGACCAATACGTGTACCTTTCTTCATATGAATGGCTCCTGCATTCAAACTCTCCATTCCCGTTAGAAGCCCAAAGATTGTTGTCTTCCCACTACCGTTACGACCAACTAATCCAACACGTTCACCATTCTTTATTTCAAGCGATATATTTTCAAATATAGTGTTTCCACCAAAAGATTTCGTTACATTATTCACACTACAAATAGTCATTTTCCGTACTCCTTTCAATATAAAAAACCATGAGAAAGAAACATTCCCCATGGTTTTCGGCATAGAAAAAGGAAGCCAAATAGCTCCCTTTTCACACGTTTATTAAAAATGGGTGAAGAGATTTCTATCGTTCAATAGTCACTATGCAATTGTTAAAAAAGGGCATACGTATCCCGTTAACAACTACATCATGAAAAATCGCACGACAAAAATAGATAAAATCTAAAAATTTGGCACGTGCAGCTAAAGAACGTTTCATCTCATTCACCCCTTTCGTACGGAATTTAATACTTACTTCTTTATTATACTTTCCAATTTCATGTTTGAATAGTCATTTTTCTGAAAATAATGAAGATAGACTAAACATTTCAATAAGTGACATCAAATCTTACAAAACTGTTATGTTCACGTAATGGAAAGCGATAGTACGAAAAGATGCCTCCCTATACAATAAAGATGTAAACAAGAGAGACAAACAAAAGGAGGAAACAAACATGATGAAAGAAATCGTAAAAGCAATCTTTGAGGTATTAGTGAACGGACAAGCAGTTGTAAAAGAACTAAATGAACTATAAAAAGGAGTGAAGAAATATGATGAACATGGTGAAAATGATTTTACACGCTTTAGTCGATGCAAAAGCAGTTAGCCAAGAATTAAACCAACAATAAAAAGGGGTATATGAATATGAAGAAAGCCATTATTATCATTGCAAGCACAGCAATTACTTTATACACAATAAAAAATAGAAAAAAGAAAAATAATGAAAATGTTCTATATTATCCATACACGCTATTAGAGAAAAAATAAAAGACAAGGTACCCTATCGTAATGAGGATATCTTGTCTTTTATTTTTCCCCTATTCCTTTAGAGGATTTCCTTCTCCTTTTCCCGAATGTATTAAGCGGGATTTTTACACATATTTTAAAGGGGCATATATACAAATGGATACACAACAACTATATTTTTTAAACGATATTGGTAAACAAAAACCAGAAAGTATTCGGAATAGAAGCGCTGCATGTCCATTTTGCGATAAAGAACAATTAACGGATATTTTAGCAACTGATGGTTCTATTATTTGGTTAAAAAATAAATTTCCTACATTACAAGATACATTTCAAACAGTGTTAATCGAAACCGATAATTGCGAAGATCATATCGCAACATATACAGAAGAACATATGAGAAAATTAATGCAATTTTCTATTCAACATTGGTTACACTTACAGAAGAACGAAGAGTTCGCATCTGTGATTTTATATAAAAATCACGGTCCATTTTCAGGTGGAAGTTTGCATCATGCACACATGCAAATTATCGGAATGAAATATGTAGATTATCTTGAAAATATTGAAGAAGAAAATTTCCAAGGGTTAATTGTTCAAAAAAATGAATGCATTGAGCTTAATATTTCAGAGCGTCCCATTATTGGCTTCACTGAATTCAATATAATCATTGATAATATTTCATATATAGCTGAAATGGCAAATTACATTCAGCAAACTGTACGTTACATACTGACAGATTTCCATAAAGGATGCAGTAGTTATAACTTATTCTTCTATTACTTAAATGGAAAAATCATTTGTAAAGTTGTACCTAGATTTGTCGTTTCACCATTGTATGTAGGATATAAAATACCGCAAGTTTCTACAAAACTAGAAGAGGTGAAAATACAACTCACGCAGTATTTCACGAAAGAAAAGGATGAAATTATTCATAAAAAAACAGAGTAGGTATAGAAAACCTACTCTTTTATTACACCTTTATTTCGATAGTACACATCTTCTAATCCGATGTTATACTTCATGTTATTATCCGTCCACTCCGGCCCTAAATTCCCTGGCCATCCAGATGTATTCGCTATATATTTCAGTAATGCAAAATCAGTCAAACCTTTTTGCACCCCGCGCTTATATCCTTTCATCAAATGCGGCATTGCAATTTGTGCATTTGTACGTGGATCTTTTAGCTCATCATCAGTTAAATGTTCTGGTGCAAGCCCGCCGCCGCGGTGTAGTTGAAACAATCCGAATGAAGTTCCATTATCTCCAACACTCCTTGGATTTAATCGACTTTCATGCTCAGCAATTGCAAGAGGTATCCATTCTGGAAGATTTACTTTCTTCGCTTCCTCTATAATGATTTGTTTCACCTGTTTTGCTTCTTCTGAATCAACATAACTTGTTCCATTCACTAGCTTATCCATTCCTTCAGACTTTCCTTGGAAATATAAATATACTCCAAGAACAACTAAAAATCCTACAAAGAATTTCTTCACTACCTCTACCTCTTTCTCCGCTGAAATTTGTCCCCTTTCAGCCTTCCCTTTACAATTACCTACATTCTATTACTCTTTTATCATAGCAAATAACTATACATATTATCATCATGCTTTAGACCGATTTTGTAAAAAAACAGCTGGTAAATACGTGCAAAAATGTAACTTTCATAGACTATAACGTATTTATTGTATATAATTGTAAACTGAACTCTATATATAGAATAGGAGCATACAAAATGAAAAAATGCCTAACACTCTTGTTCAGCATTTTACTACTCATCCCTACCTACACCTCTGCACAAACATCATCAAAACCAAAAGTACTTGTTTTGTATAGTACACAAGACGATAAAGTTTCAAATAATGTCCAAATCCTTAATACTCAATTAGGACATTTTACAAATGATATAACCGTAAAAAACTTAAAAGAAGCAACTTCAATTAATAACGTATCCTCCTATACACATATTGTTTATATCGGTGAAACAAAAGAAGCGTTTTCTAATGAAACGAAACAATTTCTAGAAAACTTCTCCGGCCCTGTATTAGTATTAGGACAAAATGTTGAACAATTATCTAACCGTTTTTCTTTCATTACATTGAAGAGTGACGATATACGAGTTAACAAAATTGAATATCCAGACAAGAAGCTAAAAAATACCTTAGAAGAGGAACGATTAATTCAATCATTTGATACGAATGGAACTGTGATTGCTAACGCTTTAAGCTCAAATAACACTAATCCACTAATCGTTCAGCATGAAACATCTTATTATGTTGCAACACCTAATCTTTTTGACTGGATGTCTCATTACGTCGGTGAAATGTTATTTTCTTATTTCGGCCAAAAACCAACGACGAATAAAGTTGAAGCTTATTTACGTCTTGAAGATGTTCACCCAGCAGCAGATATAAATCAATTGAAAGAAATTGCTGAATTACTAAAAGAGAAAAAGATGCCTTACATGATTACTGTTATTCCGGTATATAAAGATCCAGATACAGGAAAAATAATACATTTAGAAGATAAACCAGAACTAGTTGATCTTTTACGCTCTATGCAAGATGATGGTGCAGCAATTATTATGCATGGTTATACTCACCAATTTTATGACAGTGAAACAGGTGAGGGCTTTGAATTTTGGGATGTAAAAACAGATCAACCAATTCGCCAACCGAAGCATGAAAAACCGAAGACAAAAGATGACTTTCCAAATATAGAGGCATATAACCAATATGTAAAAAAAGGGGAAGAGTTTGAGGAAAAATATACGAAAGATCATATCGAAAAAGGAATTCAAGAACTTGTAGCTGCTAAACTATATCCTGTTGCCTTTGAAGCACCTCATTACACGATGTCTCAAAAAGGATATGAAATATTATCAAGATACTTTTCAACTTATGTAGGACAACTACAGTTAAATGATACAACTTGGAAATCCATGCACTCACCATATTATACAAGTACTCCGTCATTTTTACATGGAATGAAACTATTGCCTGAAACAGTCGGATTTATTGAAGAAGATAAGCCACAAACTATTGCTAAAATGAAAGAACGTGCTCTATCTGTTTTTAAATTATCCGATGGGATTATTGGAGCATTCTATCATCCTTACTTAGGTGTGAAACCATTAAAAGAAGTATTAAAGGATCTAGAAAGTATTCCAAATATAGAATGGATTGATTTACAAAAGGAAAAGAATGAAGTAAAAATGAAAGATATTCATATTACGACGAATAAAGACGGCATTCACGTTGAAAAACCAACCAGTGCGAATGACATAATTGATTATATAAAGCAATATGGCTTCTTCCTTATACTAGGGTTCGTTATCATTGTCTTTCTTTTATTATTAAAACGTGCGAAAAAATTAGAATCCTAATACAAAACCACCGAGCGGAACACTTGGTGGTTTTTTGTCCTATATCAAACCGTGGCATTTTACTAAATAAATTCAACTTTTACTTTTTCCGTTACATGATTAAAACTATAATTCTCCTATCCTTTCAAATAAAATCGACTTGTATTTTCATATATTGTTTCTGCGACCTTATCAATGGATATGTTTTTTATAGAACTAATTTCCTTTAATACCTCTCGAATCATTCTTGGATGCGTTATAACACCCTCTTGAAATTCCCACGGTCCATCTGTTTCTACCATCATATATTCAAGCGGATAATACGAAACGATTTTTCTAATCTTCTCCTTATGTAAAACATCCGGTGTAATCGAAATATAATAACCATTTCTCATCATCCGTTTCATTGTTTCATCGCTTCCTTTAAACCAATGGAAGTGTGCACGTGAAACTTTATATTTCTCTAGCAAATCACATACAATGTCAGCATCTTCATAAACTGCGTGTAATACAATCGGCAAATTATACTTACTAGCTAGTTCTATAAATTTTTTCAATACAGCTATGTATGGATCTGCAGCAATTCTTTCATCTTCTTTTCTCAAATAATAGGGCAAACCTACTTCACCAATCGCAACAATTTCCTCTGCGTTCTGTTCAATAAGTTGATAAATCTGTTCACACTCTTCTTTATGAATCTGTTGCTCTGGATGAAACCCTATCGCTGGATATATAAAGGGATACTTCTTCGCTAAAGATAACGTTTCCTTACAAGATTGATAATTCATAGATACCGCAATAAGCCCCTTTATTTCCTTACTATTTTCCACCTCTTTTAGTAATCTGCTCTTCTCTTCATCCTTATATTGATCAACATGTATATGACTATCAATCCATTTCATCTTTATGCCCCCATAAAAAAACAAGAAAGGACTTCCTTTCTTGTTTTAGCATCTATATTATTTAACAATTAAGTTTGTTATGATATCAAATAATCCAATACACACTACGGCAACAGTAAAGTAGCTACAGAAATCTTTAATTGGTAACTTCACTACTTCTTCTTTACGCATCCCATTTTTCTCCCTTCTTACTAGATCCCTAATTATTTTTCTATCTGTATCTATTATGCAAAAAATATGACAAATTTACTATCGAATTAACTTACGTAAACCTTACAATGTTGTAAGGTTTAAAAAAGATCCCCATCTTTATTCAGATGAGGATTATTAAAAATTAGTTGGTTTTTCATTCTTCATTACAAACAGAAAGTAATACATTGAGACTTTCTAGTTACACTATATGAAAATTACTATCTTTTAACTATCGAATTACATTACAGAAGGCTTACATGTTTGTAAGTTATGTGTAATGTAATTCGATAGTTCTCCTTACTTATATTTCGTACAATAAAGTTAGAAAGTAAGCCAAATAAGAAGAACAATCACATAACCAAATTACATTGCTAGTAGCTACTCTTCTTATAGCTTTCACCCATGCTACTACACTGTACCCCCTTCCCCTTTATATAACAAAAAAGCCTTAGTCTATATAGACTAAGGCTTTTTTGTTAATCTTAAAAATACCCTTACCCAGTATTTTTATTTTCGACAAAAAATAGCTGGGGGTATATTTCGCTATCTCACCGTTAAAAGTTTACTCTTCGCATTTATAGGAATATTTGCAACCTCAATCTCTTCAATGGACTCACCGTAACGCCCTTTTGCAAAAACCTTTAATGCTTCATCTCTCTTTAACATATGCTTAACCGTTTTCTTTATTTTCTGCTCTCTACCACGTTCATCGAATGCAATAAATTCATATTCATACCACTCATCACCGATATGCTGACCAATTGTATTCACAACCGTATAGTATTCTTTCGTCTTATACAGTGGATTATATTTATCGATAACCGGTCCAAGTTTCGTAGGCAGTAACATTACTACTATCACTATCATCGCTATTATAGTAGTGATCATTTTTTTCTTCATAATAAACATTCCTCCTCTGCAGGATATATATACATCCATTTTAAAAAGGGGGAATAAAATCTACTATTGAATCTCATTACATTACACTTACATTTTTGTAAGAATTAAAAAAGGTGAACGAATTTACTCGTTCACCTTTTAGCTTGCTTTAAAGCCACCGCCAAGTACATCACGTACATCATGTATAACAACGAAAGCATCTTCATCTACCCGGCTAATAACTTGTTTTAACTTAACAAGCTCTTGTTTATTAATAACAACATATAAAACTTCTTTATTTTTACCAGTATATCCGCCGCGCCCTTCTAATACAGTAACACCGCGTGTCATATTTTTCGTAATAGCTTCACGAATTAAATCTGGTTGATTCGAAATAATCGTAACAGCCGTTTTTGTGTCCATTCCTTCTACAATGAAATCAATCACCTTCGCTCCAATGAACACAGCCACAAGTGTATACATCGCCTTTTCTTGCCCTATTATAAATACAGAACCAGCAATTACAACAATATCAATAATTAGTACGCCTTTCCCTACACTCCAACCTAAATATTGATTTGCTAACTGAGCTAAAATTGCTGATCCTCCCGATGTACCTCCGGCTTTGAACATACAGCCTAATCCAATACCCACAAATAAACCAGCAAATAAAGCTGCTAATAATGTATCACTATTTACATGATACTCAATATGTTCTGTAACGTATAAAAACAAAGATGTTTCTACAATCCCTAAAATTGTATAAATCATTGTTTTCTTATCAAAAAATTTATAACCAACAGCTAGTAAAATTGCATTTATAGCAAAGTTCACAATTCCTGGTGACCAATCAAATAAGTAGTACGTAACAACCGTTAAACCAATAATTCCACCTTCCGATAAACGGTTTGGAATTGCAAAGTAATTAATACCAATTGCGAATAATAATGAACCAATTGTAATTAGTGTTATTTCCTTTATACGTTGATTAACCATAGTTCATACCCTCCCCCCATTTGACATTGTATCACTATCTCCTAGAGGTTTAGAAGTGGTTTTTATTCCGCATTTTCCCTCTTAAAAATTGAAATATTATGTTTAAACAGAGGGTTGATTAATTATTCATATTTGCTCTAACTGCACGGACAAATCGCTCCACATTCCCTTTCTGAATATACTTAGCGCGAATGGTTTCATGACTACAAGTAAATTCAAAATACGGATGAAAATCTATGCTATCTATATGCAAATATGAATACTCTTTAAATGTTGAAGAATAGTACGGAAATTTCCCGTAAAAAAGGAGACGTCTAGTAGTGGCAACAAAAACCCCATGTTGATACGATAATATAAAATTATCCTTCTCAAATATCCCTACCACAAAAGCCAGAATCTTTTCATCATCATCTACATACTTTTTCATACTCGATAAAAGTTCATTCATGCATATTCCTCCAAATTCTATTCACTGCATTAACACTTGAAAAGAATCCATGGATTATTACAGACCGGTTTAACTCCTTTATAAAGTATGAAACGCGTTTCCTGTCAAAGATATTTCAAAAAAATAATCCGTTATGCGATTATACACATAACGGATTACGATTAAACTGTAGAGCGTTCCACAAGTTCGTATGGAATTTCCAGCTTTTCTTGTTCAGAACTCTCGTCATTCACTTTTCTATGCAACATTTCAAAAGCAGTTTTCCCTATCTCCTTTAAATTTTGATCAATAGTTGTCAATTGTAACACTTGCGAGATAGGTTGATTATCAAAGCCAATAATCGCTAAATCCTCAGGAACTTGAATCCCTAATTTTTCAACTTCTGTCATAACCCCAATCGCAACTTCATCACCTGCTACTATTAATGCTTCAGGAAGATCCTGCATCTCTTTTAACTTATGAGCCACTTTTACACCATCTTCTAGTGTAAAACATTCTGTAAAAATCCATTCTTCATTAACCTCTTCGTCTATAGATTGCAATTGCTGTTTATAAACATCAAAACGTTTTTGGCTACTTGGCCCTAATTTCCTTCCCGTGCAATAACCAATTTTTTTATAACCTTTCTCAATCAAATAATCCATTCCTAATTGAAAGGCCGCTGAATGATTCGTATATACACTTGAGATGTTTGAAATATCATTGTCTTCACAAGCAATTATTGCGCCGTAAGAAGCATATGGTTCTATCGTTTCCCAATCATTTGCACGTGAACAAATAATAAGACCATCCAATTGTTTTGTTTTTAACATATGTAAACTTTTCATTTCTTCTTTTTTATTATAATTCGTTTGGCAAAGTAGCACCCTGTAATTATGCGCTAACGCAGTCTCCATCATTCCGCTCACCATCGCATCAAAACACGGATGATTAATATACGGTAAAATCACACCAACAATATTCGTTTTTCCTTTTGATAAATGAACAGCATTTGCGTTTTGCGAGTAATTCAATTTCTCAACTATCTCTATAACCGCTTTCCTTTTTTCTTCACTTACATATGGGTGATCATTCAACACTCTCGAAACAGTCGTAACTGAAACTCCCGCCATCTTTGCAATATCTTTAATATTAGCCATACACTCACCTCTACCTTTAACTTAATGAATCTCATGAACATATGTCAAATCTTCTTATCATTACACCTTCATTCGTTTCTCTTACAAAAGTGTAATTTTTCTGTAAGCTAATTCGATAGTTACTTTCCGCAACATTTCATACAATTGAGTCAGAAACAGGGTAACAACTATTCGAAAAGGAGCGGATTAATATGATGAACAAAATGAAAACGAACAATTTCTTAAATACAATGGGCATGGTATTTTCCGCTCTTATCGACGCAAAAGCTGTTGCTTCTACATTAAACAAGTAAGGAGAATATATTATGAATAACATCACTTTTAACAAATTAGATTTTTTAGGACTAGCTAGTGGCTCGCTTCTTCTTACTGCTTTTATTTACGCCGCTACGCTTGTATAACTTTGTGTCCCCTTTCCCCTTTATTATAAATAGTAATAGAAAAGACGACCGTCTATGCCCGGTCGTCTTTTCTTATTTTTGATTTGATTGCAAAGCTTCTTTTAACTCCTCAAACTTCTCATTTAATTGATCTGTCATCATTTTCATAGCGGTTTTTCGATCTATTTGTTCTCCAGCCTCAATTTGAATTGGATCTCCAAAAATCAATTGTGCCTTTTTCCCCTTTATTAATTCTTTTACACTTGATGGACCAACATAAGCTGCTGGTACTAACGGAACATTAGAACGCATCGCAATTGTCACAGCACCCGCTTTTAATGAAACATCTTCCGCTGATCTTGTTCCACTCGGAAAAATCCCTACTACCTTTCCTTCTTTTAATAAACGTGATGGAATTTTAAGTGTACTTGGTCCTGGATTCGCACGATCTACAGGGAATGCATTTACATTTTTAAAGAACCAATTTTTGAAATTCCCTTCAAATAATTCTTTTTTGGCCATGTAATGAATTTGAGTTGGATACATCCCTGTAGCTAACATTAATACATCCATAAAACTTGTATGTGTACATGCAACAACATACGGTCCACCTTCTGGTAGCTTTTCTCTTCCTTGTACTTCTACTTTCCCAGCTGTTTTAAATATATATTTCAACAAAAATGTAATTGGTTTATACATTTATTTCGTTCCTTTCTAAACATCCGAAGTATAATCATATTCTTACAATAATTATAACACTAAGTTTTAGGAGTTGGTAATAAAATTAAGGATGAATTGTTAAATTTCAATTCTTACAAAAGTGTAATTTTCTTGTAAGCTAATTCGATAGTTACTTCTTACTATATTTCATACAATTAAGTCAGAAACAGGGCAACAATTATTCGAAAAGGAGTGGATCAATATGATGAACAAAATGAAAACGAACAATTTCTTAAATACAATGGGCATGGTATTATCGGCTCTTTTCGATGCAAAAGCTGTTGCTTCTGCATTAAACAAGTAAGGAGAATGTATTATGAATAACATTACTTTTAACAAATTAGATTTTTTAGGATCAGCTAGCGGCTCTCTTCTTCTTACTGCTTTCATTTACGCTGCTACGCTTGTATAACTTTGTGTCCCCTTTCCCCTTTATATAGAAAAAGACGACCGTCTATGCCCGGTCGTCTTTTTAATTTTTTCTTTCTTTCAATTCTTTTAAAAGCTGTATCAGCTCAGCTTGTTGTTTTATCTTTTTACGACCATTTCGATTAATTGCTGCAAGCTCACAGGCAACTCCGACGGCGAAGAAAAACAATAAACTTTCTAACATGTGAAATCCTCCATTTGCCTATTAAACAGCTTGACGTAATTGTTCTTCTTGTAAAACTCTCTTATTTATATTTTCTTCTTTTCTCTGGCAAACGTTATTGCGAATAAGCGCTGCAATAACAAGTACAGTCCCTATAATATCAAACATTGTGATCTGATACCCTTGCATCATCATAATAACTAAAGTCGTAATTGGTACAAAATTAATAAATAAAATCCCATTAATGGATGATAAAATTTTCACACCATAGTTCCAAGCAAGTAGCGCTACAATACCTGGCAATGTCATCATAAATAACAAATCATACTTCACAATAGAAATCGTTCCCATACTAGGAACTGAAACATATCCAAGCGACGTAATAATTACCGTTATAATTCCTGTAACAGTCGTACCGAATACACACGTCAACGTAGAATAACGTAATGTTGACCAATCACTACACGTTTGACCACCCATCGTATAAATAACCCAGCCTACAACACCAATAAATATAAATGCTAATGAGAACATATTATCTTTCAATGTTACAAAGAAACTCATGTCACCTTTTGTAATAACAAACACAGCTCCTACAAAAGCAATAACCATACTCGTTATCATATACTTCTTCGGTTTTATATGCTTATATCCCCATAAAATACAAATAGAAATCATCGGCATAAGTGATTCCATAATGGAAGCTACCATTACACCCGACTTACCCATTAACATTTGCCCTAAAAATATGAGGACATTATATACTGTAAATGCCATCGTTCCAAAAAAGACGAGTAACTTTCCTCTTCCCTCTAAACGAAATGCCTGTTTTCCTTCTTTCATTAACAACAATACAATCAGCATTATCGCCACTGCTCCATAACGAATAAGCGAAAAATAAAATGGATCTATGTATTCTAGCGCATGATCAGCAACTGGAAACATCGCTCCCCATGACATACTCGCAATTAAACACGCTAAAGCCCCTATTATCATTTGACCTCTTCTCACCGCAATCCCCCGTTTCTTTCTATTTGCACAAAGAGAATTGTAAAAGAAAAAATATATCACGTAAAATGATTCAAAATGATGTTAACTATCATTTATAATGATAGTTAACATCAAGGGGGATTACAAAATGGAATTACGAGACTTACAAATCTTTAAAAGCGTTGCCGACCAGGGTAGTGTAAGTAGCGCAGCAAAGGAATTAAATTATGTACAATCAAATGTAACTGCACGTATTAAACAACTAGAAAACGAATTAAAAACCCCACTCTTTTACCGCCATAAACGAGGAATGACTTTAACAGCTGAAGGAAGAAAAATGCTCGTTTATGTTAGTAAAATTTTGCAAGATGTCGACGAACTAAAACAAGTATTTTTAGATAGCGAAACACCCTCCGGTATATTAAAAATCGGTACAGTCGAAACAGTAAGTACACTGCCTACCATTTTATCTTCTTACTATAAAAGCTATCCGAATGTCGATTTATCATTACAAGCGGGTCTAACAGAAGAATTAATTAGAGAAGTACTTGATCATCAATTAGATGGTGCCTTTATATCAGGTCCTATTAAACATCCACTAATCGAACAATACGATGTTAGTACAGAAAAATTAATGCTTGTAACACAAAATAAAGCTTTTCATATAGAAGAATTTACAACAACGCCTCTACTCGTTTTTAACCAAGGATGCGGATACCGTTCCAAACTAGAACGATGGCTGAAAGACGAAGGTTTGCTACCAAAAAGAATTATGGAATTCAATATATTAGAGACAATATTAAACAGCGTTGCACTCGGCCTCGGAATTACACTCGTACCACAGTCTGCTGTCCATCATCTTTCTAAAGCAGGTAAGGTACATTGTCATGCAATCCCTGAAAAATACGGCAGTATTTCAACGGTTTTCATACGCCGTAAAGATAGCTATATGACGAATTCAATGCGTAGTTTTTTAAAAACAATTGAAGAACATCATCATATCAATATGCTGTGAAAGACATTCTTACATGAATGTCTTTTTTTCTTACAAAAGTGTAAGTCTTTCGTAAGCTAATTCGATAGTTGCAAGTGGACATATTTCCTATAATTAAGACATAAGCAGGGCAACAACAATTCGAAAAGGAGCGGATACGCATGATGAACAATATGAAATCAAATAAATTTTTAAATACAATGGGCATGGTGCTATCCGCACTTGTCGATGCAAAAGCTGTTGCAACTACATTAAACAAATAAGGAGAGATTATAATGAACAACATTACTTTCAACAAATCAGACTTCATCGGACTTGCAAGTGGAGCTACTCTTCTTACGGCTTTCATTTACACACTTGCTCAAGGTCTTGTTTAACACTTTGTTTCCCCAAACCCCTTTATATAGAAAAAGCTGCTCGTCTTATAGACAAGCAGCTTTTTAGTTTGTTTCATATATAATTTGACCTGTTTTCGTAATATCATATCCGCCAATCGCATTTAATTCATTATGAAATTCTTCCGATTGCAGAATGTCTTTCACGACTTCAATCAGCTCTTCATTTTCTTTATTCTTCAAAATTACTAAATCATACTGTTCTTTCATGATTGGAATAAAGTCCACATTTACAATTTGCGAAAACTTTTCTGAACCTACTCCTACATCAGCTTTTCCATTTGCAACTTGCGTGGCAACACCCAGATGATTCGATTCTTCCCATTCATATCCACTAATATCAGCTTTATTTAATTTTTGGATTCGTAATTGTTCATCCACTAACACTCTAATACCAGAACCCTTTTCTCGATTTATAAACTTTATAGTGGATCTGGATATGTCGGCCCATGTCTTTATTTTCTTCGGATTTCCTTTTTGGACATAAAATCCTACATTTCTGGACAATAAATTAATCATAATACATGGCTGGCCTACTAAAATGCGTTTTACATAAGGAACATTATATGTACCCGTTTCACCATCAAACAAATGCAAACTAACGATACTTCCTTCTCCTTGATACATTTTCACTAAACTTGTTAAGCTACCTTGATACGCCCTTAAAACATTAGAACTTGGCAAACGATTTTCTATACGTTTAGCTAACATATCTAACGTTAGTTCTTGACCACTAATAATACACGTGTTCAAGATACTACTACCATCGTTTTTTACAGGAGTAACTTGTACCTTTCCTGTTTTCATTTGTTTTATATATTGATCTAAATCTGCTGCATCAATGCGCATCTGTCTACCAACTCTATAAGAAGGAAGTTCTCCTTTTTTAATTAAGTCGTATACAGTTAATTTTGATACTTTTAATCGCTTTGCTACTTCTTCCGTTGTGTAGGAATGATGATCCATAGACGATTCCTCACTTTCTCCTTTCATTGTAACAAAGAAAAGAATATTTCTCCTATTTTTTAAAAATAGACATATGTTCAAATTATATTCAATTATAACTAGTTATATTTAGTTATATTTAGTTATAATTAGATGTGTCAAAACGAAAGGGGATTTTTTTATGAATAAATTTACATTACGTTCGATTGGGGCACTTATACTTTCTTTTCTTCTTATATTTAGTGTTGCATGTACAAACGGAGATAAGAAAGAGAAATCAACTGCTAAAGAAGGAAAAGCAGTTGAGCTTACTATCTCAGCTGCTGCAAGCTTACAAGATGCATTAAAAGAAATTGAAAAACAATATAAAGAAAAAGAACCCAATATTAAACTTTCTTTTAACTTCGGTGCTTCTGGAGCACTTCAACAACAAATTGAACAAGGTGCACCTGCTGATTTATTCTTCTCTGCTGCAGAAGATAAATTCCAAATCCTTGTAAAAAAAGGATTCATTAATGAAAAAGAAGGGAAAAATCTTCTTGGAAATGAACTAGTTCTAGTCATCCCTAAAGAAAGTTCTCTTACAAAATTTCAAGATTTAAAAGATGAGAAAATCAAAAAAATCGCACTTGGTACACCTGAATCTGTACCTGCTGGCAAATATGCAAAGTCCTCTCTAACACAAGAAAACCTTTGGAATGATGTTCAAAATAAAGTCGTATTTACAAAAGATGTTCGCCAAGTGTTAACATATGTAGAAACAGGAAATGTCGATGCTGGTATCGTATACAAAACAGATGCTCTCATTTCAAATAAAGTAAAAATTGGTGAAACAGCAGCAGCTATTTCTCATGAGCCAATCCACTATCCTTTAGGTGTTATAAAGGAATCTAAACATAAGAAAGAGGCGACTTCATTTTATGAGTATTTGCAGTCAAAAGATGCACAATCTATCTTTAAGAGATATGGATTTACAGTCCTGTCGTAATTACTATGAGCATTGATGCTATTATATCGCCTGTCTTTCTATCTTTAAGAGTAGCTGCGTGTGCCACTATTCTCGTTACAATTTTAGGGACGATTGTCGGGCGAGCACTAGCTCGCTCCTCATGGCGATATAAAGTACTATTAGAAACCATATTTTTATTACCAATGGTACTTCCACCAACTGTTATCGGCTTCTTTCTCATTATCATCTTTGGAAACAACAGCCCGATCGGAAGGTGGGTTGAATCATTATTTCAGCAGTCTATTATGTTCACATCTACCGCTGCGATCATCGCTTCTACAGTTGTTGCATTTCCGCTTATGTACCAATCAGCGAAAACGGGATTTTCTATCGCAAATGTACAAATTGAAGAAAGTGCTCGTGACCTTGGCGCAAGTGAATATCAAGTTTTTCTGCACGTTACACTTCCGCTCGCATTTCCTGCATTACTAAGCGGGATGATTTTGAGCTTTGTCCGCGCGCTCGGTGAGTTTGGTGCTACACTCATGTTTGCCGGGAATATCCCTGGTAAAACACAGACAATCCCGACTGCAATTTACATGGCCATTGACGCAAGTAATATGCAACTCGCCTGGACACTTGTAGTTATTACTATCGGTATGTCACTCGTATTTCTACTATGTATTCAACTTATTAATAAAAGAATTACTAACTCTTAAAGCAGCTTTTTTCGAAGCTGCTTCTTTATTTCTTAGGAAATAAAATATACCACCGGGAAATAACTGAATTTTACCTCTTATTAAAATATAAATTTTATTTGAATTCACTTTCTAAAATAGGCAATTTCCTGTTATTATATGGAGGTGTTTCAAAAAATGAAGAAATGAAAACGCATTTATATCGTGAATTCTTCATCCTGTTTTAGCGATCGGTAATCTTCTACTCTATTAGTGGGGCATTACCGATCGTTAGAACGATATGTAACTATATTGGTATAGCAAACCGAAGGGAGTCTTGTAATGGACATTTTATTAGCGCTTCTTCCTGCAATTGCATGGGGAAACATCTTATTAGTAAGCGTAAAAATGGGTGGTGGTGCATATAGCCAAACGGTAGGTATGACAATCGGTGCTCTATTCTTCGCAACAATTATGTATGTATTTACTCAACCAGCTTTAACAATGACAATCTTAATTGTTGGTTTTATTTCAGGTTTATTCTGGGCTTTAGGACAAGTAAACCAATTAAAAACAGTTGAAAAACTAGGTGTTTCAACTACTGTAACGATTTCTACTGGTATGCAACTTGTTGCAACTTCTATCTTTGGGGTTATCGCTTTCCGTGAGTGGACTACTACTACAACGATCATTCTGGGAACGATTGCAATCCTATTAATCGTAGTTGGTATTGTATTCACATCATTAGATGATAAAGAAAATGCTCAGCCACCTGGACAATTGAAAAAAGGACTTCTTACTTTAATTGTTTCTACTTTCGGCTATCTTGTATATGTAATTATTATTCGTTGGTATAATATCGATGGTTGGTCTGCTATTTTACCACAAGCAGTTGGTATGTTTGTTGGTGCGGTTGTACTGACGTCTAAACATAAACCATTTAACAAATATGCAATCCGTAATGCTTTGTCTGGTTTACTATGGGGAACTGGAAACTTATTCTTACTTCTTTCATTACCACGTGTTGGAGTAGCAACAAGCTTCCCATTATCTCAAACTGGAATCGTTATCTCAACATTCGGTGCGATTGTATTCTTAGGTGAAAAGAAAACAAAACGTCAATTGATCTTTATTGCACTCGGTAGTGTTTTAATTATTGGCGGCGCTGTATTACTTGGTATGACAAAAGCATAATCTTATATTCTATTAGTAAACCCCTGAAGCATATGTACTTCAGGGGTTTTTAATTCTAATTATTTTCTAGATATAATTATTTGTATGTTCTTGCCCCTTATAATTGCCCTTCCACTCTAGCAAACCAGCTACACATATAAAGAGATTAATAATAGCTAATATTAGCATGACGTATAAACCAGTAGAAATATAAATTACAATGCTAACTACGTTATATAAAATCCATAAATGCCAGTTTTCTAATATTTTTCGACTTAACATAAATTGAGCCACTAGTCCCAATACGGCATTTAAAGCGTCTAAATATGGACTTGTTGACTCTAAATAACGGACTTGATAATAACCCCAACCAATCCAAGCAACTAAAATAAAACTTATATAAAAAGTCCACCCTTTCAAATCTAAACGAACTGTTGCTTTTACCTCTCCCTCCCCACTTCGTGCAATCCAATAATACCAACCATATACATTAAATATAAATTGAAAAGCGGCTAATACTGCCATTGCATATAAACCTTGTGTAATAAAAATGTATAGAAATACCGCAACAGTAATCATGCCAAATAAAAAGTTGGATACTTTTTCTCTCGCTAATAACCAAACATTAATGATCCCCATAATTGATGCGAAAATTTCAATATAACTCGATTGAATATACAATCCAACTAATACACAAATAATACTAGAAACAAGTAAAAAAAGTGGACTTCTAACCATATTTATCTCTCCCTAGATGTGTAATAAATTCCCTATTACCAGTATAAGGAATAGCCCTTTCCTTTACCATGAATTTCCGCCTTCTCATTATCCATTCCATCTACGGTAAGTCTTTTCTTTTTACAAAATTCTCTTAAAGATGATATCGTTTTTATAACATATCTCTACTAGAAAGGAATAAAGGATATGCCTAACAAACATCGAATTTTATTTATTGGTGCTGGTCGTATGGCAGAAGCTATATTTTCCGGATTACTTAAAACAAGCAAAGAATACATCGAAGAAATTATCATCTCTAACCGAAGCAACGTAGAAAAGTTAGAACAATTACAAAGGCGATATAATGTGTCTATTACAACGGATTGGAAGCAGCATATTACATCTGTCGATACGGTTGTTTTAGCAATGCCACCTTCTGCTCATGAAGAATTATTAGCTGAGCTATCTCCGTTAATATCAAATCAACTTGTCGTAACAGTAGCAGCTGGCATTGGACCATCTTATTTAGAAGCTAGACTCCCAAAAGGCACACCTGTTGCTTGGATTATGCCTAATACAGCTGCTGAAATTGGAAAGTCTATCTCCTTATATACAATAGGACAATCAGTAACCGAGATGCATCAAGAAACCCTGCAACTGCTTTTAAGAGGTATTGGTACTTCGCAACTTTTTACTGAGGAAGAAGTTCATCAGCTTACTGCAGTTACTGGAAGTGCACCAGCCTTCCTTTATTACTTTGCTGAAAGCTTAATTGAAGCAACAAAAAGTTATGGAGTCGATGAAGAAACCGCAAAACATCTTGTCATTCAAATGATTTCTGGCTCTGCTTCTATGCTCGAGCAAACGCAAAATCCAGCTAACCTCCGCGAACAAGTAACAACGCCAGGTGGTTCCACAGCTGAGGGTCTCAAAACTTTATACGAATATAATTTTTCAGAGGCAATTCAAAAAGCAGTAGAAGCAACAAACAAAAAAGCTAGGGGGAAATAATATGATTTTAACAAGTTTAAAAGATTATACAACATTACATAACGGTGTAAAAATGCCTTGGTTTGGTTTAGGTGTTTTTAAAGTAGAAGATGGTTCAGAAGTAATTGATTCTGTAAAAGCAGCAATTAAAAATGGCTACCGCAGCATCGATACTGCAGCAATCTATCAAAATGAAGAAGGCGTTGGACAAGCGATTCGTGAATCCGGTGTTTCACGTGAAGAATTATTTATTACCTCAAAAGTATGGAATAGCGATCAAGGATATGAAACAACACTTCAAGCATTTGAAACTACATTAGAGAAATTAGGTCTAGAATATTTAGATTTATATTTAGTACATTGGCCTGTAAAAGGGAAATATACTGAATCATGGAAAGCATTAGAAAAACTTTATAAAGATGGCCGTGTTCGCGCTATCGGTGTGAGTAATTTCCACATTCACCACTTACAAGACGTATTTGAAATTGCTGAAATTAAGCCAATGGTCAACCAAGTGGAATATCACCCACGTTTAGCACAAGAAGAGCTACATGCATTCTGTAAAGAACATAATATCCAGCTTGAAGCTTGGTCACCATTAATGCAAGGACAACTACTAGATAATCCAACGTTACAAGAAATTGCGACAAAATATAATAAATCAACTGCGCAAATTATTTTACGCTGGGATTTACAAAACGAAGTTGTAACAATCCCTAAATCAATTAAAGAACATCGCATTATTGAAAATGCAAACATCTTCGACTTTGAATTAAGTGCTGATGATATGAAAGCAATTCAAGCTTTAAATGAAGATCGTCGCGTTGGTCCAGATCCAGATAACTTTAACTTCTAGTAGAAAAACCACTGCCATATGCAGTGGTTTTTTTGTTTAAGAAAACTGAAAATTTAAACTATATTTCATTTGGTTGACACTTCATTATTCAAGGTGTAAGATTTTGAATTATCAAAGAAACACAAAAATTAATAAAATTTATTCGTTTACTCATTGTATCAAGAGAGGTGGAGGGACTGGCCCTTTGAAACCTCGGCAGCAGGTTCATTTTGAATACTGTGCCACTTCCTGCAAGCTTTATGCTTGAAAGATAGAATGAGGGACTTCGTTTATATACGGGTGCATAACTTGTACGTAAAAATCCCTCTTTCTCAATATGAAAAGAGGGATTTTTTATTTTTCATTTCCCTCATCATCATCCAAACTTAATTATTTAGGAGGAAAATCAAATGAAAAAGAAGTTTGTACCCGGTATTGCATCAGTTGTAGGAGTAAGTATTTTATTAACTGGTTGCGGTAGTTATAAAAACGAAGCAAGCGGAGCAAATGCAAAAGACGAGGCACCTAGCAAACAGGTTTTAAATTTATCTTCACCTACTGAAATACGAACAATGGATACGGCCCGTGCTACAGATACTGATTCTGGTCAAGTAATGAGAAACGTATTTGAAGGTTTGTATAATCTTGGTGAAGGTAACAAACCTTTCCCTGGCGTTGCAAAATCTCATGAAGTAAGTGGCGATAAAACAAAATACACATTCCATTTGCGAGATTCAAAATGGTCAAATGGCACTCCTGTTACAGCGAAAGATTTTGTGTTCGCTTGGCAGAGAGCCGTAGATCCAGCAACAGCCTCTGAATATGCATTTCTATTCTTTGATATTAAAAATGCAACAAAAATTAACAACAAAGAACTTCCAGCCGACCAACTTGGTGTAAAAGCAGTTGATGACCATACGTTTGAGGTAGAATTGGAGCGTCCTGTTCCGTATTTTATTAGCTTAACAGCGTTCCCAACATTTCTACCAATTAACGAGGAATTCTTTAAAGCACAAGGTGATAAGTACGCTTTAGAAGATAATACAATCTTGTACAATGGAGCTTTTACACTAAGCGATTGGAAGCACGAACAAAGCTTTAAATTTAAGAAGAACCCTACCTATTGGGATAAAGATACTGTCAAACTAGAAGAAATCAATTTTAACGTCGTAAAAGAAAAATCAACAGAAGTAAATTTATTCGAGTCAAAACAATTAGATCGTATAAAACTAACATCTGACTTCGTTGATAAATATAAAAAAGATGCTAACTTTAAAGAACGTCCAAATGTAGGCGTACAATTTTTACGCATGAATCAACAAAACAAAGTACTTCAAAACGTTTCTGCACGCCAAGCAATCGATCAAACAATTGATAGAAAATCCTTTGTAAATACGTTATTAAATGATGGCTCTACACCAACATTTGGTCTCGTTCCAAAAAACTTTGCAAAAGGACCTGAAGGAAAAGACTTCCGTACTGCAAACGGCGATTTAACAAAAGTTGATACAAAATCTGCACAAGAATTATGGAAAAAAGCTAAACAAGAGCTTGGTTCTGAAAAGATAACATTAGAATTATTAACGAGTGATGCTGACCTTGATAAGAAAACTGGTGAATTCTTAAAAGGGCAACTAGAAAAGAATCTAGATGGATTAACAGTAAATATAAAACCGCAACCGCGTAAGCAACAAGTTTCGCTTTTATTAAAAGGTGACTACGAAATCGGAATTGACGGCTGGAGCCCTGACTTTGCGGATCCAATTACATTCCTTGAGCTATTTACAACGAATAACCCTTATAACTTAGATCATTACTCTAATAAGGAATTCGATGAAACAATAGCAAAAGTGAAAACAACTTTAGCTGGTGATGAAAAAGCTCGCTGGGAAGCATTACTAGAATCCGAGAAAATATTATTTAAAGACTCTGTTATCGCTCCTCTTTACCAAAAAGGCGAATCTTATTTAGAACGTTCTTATGTGAAAGGAATTGTGCAAGTAGACTTTGCGGGTCAATTAAACTTCAAGTGGGCAAAAATTGAAAAATAAAGTAAAACCGTAATAAGTGGGGGTTCTTCATCCCCACTTATTATTAGCCCACACCAATTGTTTTTTTAGCAAAATATATTAAAAGTAGGTTCTCTCACACAAGAGAATCTACTTTTTTAATATATTATTCCAAGAAATTAACATTCTATTTTTATTATTGACATATAGTTCTTTCCAGTGTTAATATTCTAAATAATCAAAGAAACAAAATATTTCACCATCAAAATATAATGTCTACTAAGTTGAAACATATAACGATAGATTATAGCTCAACATGTATATACATATAGAACACCTGATTACCTATAAACAAATATTTATAATAGGTTCCATCTCCTTCTATAGCCACTTCAAGACATGGACATTATGACGTTACGAACAACACATTTAGGGAGGAACGAACAATGAAGAAAAAAGTTGTACCTGTTGTTGCATCTGTTTTAGGGGCAAGTCTATTACTAACTGCTTGCGGGGGAAATAAAGATAATGCAGGCGGAGCGAAAGCAAACGATAAAGTACCTGATAAACAAGCAATTAACTTATCATTCGCTTCAGAAATTCCAACAATGGATGTTGCAAAAGCAACGGATGGGGAATCCATGAATGTAATGCGCAATGTTTTTGAAGGCTTATATGCAATGGGAGAAGATAATAAACCGATTCCTGGTGTTGCTGAGTCGGTTGACATTAGTCCCGATAAAACAAAATATACATTCCATCTGCGTGATTCAAAATGGTCAAACGGTACTCCTGTTACAGCAAAGGACTTCGTCTTTGCTTGGCAACGTGCCGTAAATCCTGATACAGCAGCTGAATACGCATTCTTATTCTTCGATGTACAGAATGCGAAACAAATAAACCAAAAACAATTACCAATTGATCAACTAGGGGTCAAAGCTGTTGATGACAAAACGTTAGAAGTACAACTAGACCGTCCTGTTCCTTACTTCTTAAGCTTAACGACATTCTCAACATTCTTGCCAATTAATGAAGAGTACTTAAAGTCTCAGGGCGATAAATACGGTTTAGAAACAAATCATTTAATTTACAACGGTGCTTTCACATTAGATAACTGGAAACACGAACAAAGTTTCCAATTGAAGAAAAACCCTAACTATTGGGATGCTAAAACGGTAAAATTAGAAGAAATCAACTTCAATGTCGTTAAAGATAAGTCTACAGAAGTGAACTTATATGATTCAGGACAAATTGATCGCGTTGCTTTAACTGCAGAGTTTGTTGATAAATATAAGAGCGATCCAAACTTCAAGGAACGCGCTGAAGTCGGCATTCAATTCTTACGACTAAATCAGAAAAATGAAACATTAAAAAATCAACATGCACGCCTTGCTATTAACGGCGCAATGAATAAAAAGGCTTACGTAGAAACAATTTTAAATAACGGTGCTATCCCAGCTGAAGGAATGGTTCCTGCGAAATTTGCAAAGAGTCCAGAAGGCAATGACTTCCGTAAAGAAAATGGAAATCTAGTCAAGGATGATGTAAAAACAGCGAAAGAAAACTGGAAAAAAGCAAAACAAGAACTTGGTACTGACAAAGTAACAATCGAACTATTAACAAGTGACAATGCTTTAGCTAAAAAGACTGGTGAATATTTAAAAGGTGAATTAGAAAAAAACCTAGATGGATTAACAGTGAATTTAAAACCACAACCACGTAAACAACAGTTGAAACTACTATTAAGTGGTGACTATGAAATTGGTATTGACGGCTGGGGCCCTGATTTCGCTGATCCAATTACATTCTTAGATTTATTTACAACAGATAGTGCTTATAACTTCGATAAATACTCTAACAAAGAGTACGATGAGCTAATTCATAAAGTGAAAACAGATTTAGCTGGCGATGAAAAAGCACGCTTTGAAGCAATGAAGCAAGCTGAAAAAATTCTATTACAAGACGGCGCTGTCGCTCCTTTATACCAACAA
Source organism: Bacillus sp. PSXD-155 (assembly GCF_049310765.1). Taxonomy (NCBI): domain Bacteria; kingdom Bacillati; phylum Bacillota; class Bacilli; order Caryophanales; family Bacillaceae; genus Bacillus; species Bacillus sp. PSXD-155. The sequence continues at coordinate 54,914 of NZ_JBMOWC010000020.1, forward strand.
GGTCGTTCTTACTTACAACGCTCTTTCATTAAAGGACTTGTAACGACTGACTTCGGCGGTGAATTTAACTACAAGTGGACAGAAGTTGCCAAATAATAAGAGCTAATAAAAAGGTATCCAATTGAGGATACCTTTTATAGCTAAAGTCTTCACTGCTACTAATTGTGTAACCAATACAATAACTAATAATGAAATAATATTTCTCTCTAAACTAACTCCTCCGAATATTATTGTATAATAGCCATTTGCTGCATATGTTACTTGAAATGGTTTGATACGTTTTAGAAAGCATTTCAGTACCTCCCTCACAACTTCAATTTACCATATACATACAAATCATTTTTGATTTAAATTGCGGATGAGCCCTTGTGACTGCAGGATAATAATTTATTTTCAACACATACATAATTACATGTTTTTGGGAAAAACTTGTATAGAACGAATTTACATAAGGAGGAATTTATAATGAGAATTCTACTATCAGTTTTATTAGCTCTTATGCTAGTACCTGCATTAACAGGATGTAAAGCCCCTGCAAAAGAAGACACAACTTCTAATAAAAAGACGACTGAAGAAGCAAAAAATGAGGCTCCTGCAGATTTAAAACTAAACTTTAATGAATTTAGTTTAGATGCAGACTATCAAGATACGAAGAAAGACTACGAAGCTGATTATAAAAATGGAGCCGCTGATAAGAAAATGGAAGCAAAGCTTGAAGACCATAAAACAAATGCAAAGTTTACAGGTGACGAGGCTATTACAAAATTAAGCCCACTTCTACAAGAATTAAAATTTGATAAAGATACTGCTGACCAAGAAGTAATCGATCAAGTAGTGAACGTGTTCAAACTTGATAAAGACTACCAAAAATTCGATTTAGAAGTTGTCTTCTCTGATGGAACGAAAAAAGAATATAAAAGAGAAATAAAATAAAGAAGTAGGCAATTGCCTACTTCTTTATTTTTTAATTTTTGCGTATCTTAGTTCTGGACTAGAACCGATAATGAACTGAACACCAGATACTGATGGTTTTTGTAAATATGAAGCACTTGGGAAAATAATTGGGATTAATGGTGAATCTGTAAACATAATATCTTCCGCTTTATGCAATAAGTCAAAACGCTTATCTTCGTTTTGTTCAACTTTTGCTTCTTTTACTAAAGCGTCAAATTCTTTATTATGCCATTTTGCATAGTTATTCGGACCATCACCTGCATATAAATCTAGTTTAGTAATTGGATCTAATAAAGAGCCGCCCCATCCCATATAAGCTAATTGGAAATCACTTTGCTTGTATGTGTCGATGTAACTCTTCCACTCTTTATTTTCTAATTTAATATCTACGCCAAGATTTTTCTTAAACATTTCTTGCATTGCTTCTGCTACTTTTTTATGTTGTGTATCTGTAGTGAATTTTAATGTTACTTCAGGTAATGTAGACCACCCTTGTTCTTTCATACCTTCTTCTAATAATTTTTTCGCTTCTGATGGATCAAATTTAACGTAATCACCTTTCTCTTTACGGAAATCACGACCACTTTGTGTTTTTGCTCCTTCTGGAACGAATGCATATGCTTCTTGCGCATTATTTTTATACAGTTTTTCAACGATAAATTTACGATCAACCGCTAATGAAAATGCTTTACGTACTTTCGCATTTGTAAACGGCTCTTTTTCTACGTTAAACGAATAAATATAAGATGAGAATCCTGCAACACGCTTATATTCTTTATTTCCTTTTTCTTTTTCAATCATCTCTTGTGGTAAACCACTTAGTAAATCTAATTCTTTTGATTTAAATAATTGATACGCTGTTTTAGAGTCTGGAATAATACGAAACTCAATTTCTTTTAATGTTACCTTTTTATCGTAGTATTCTTTATTTTTTTGTACTGTAATAGCCTGGTTATGCTTCCACTCTTTTAACTTGAATGGTCCATTCGTAATTAACTCTTTTGGATCTGTTTTTAATTTATTATTATCATCAATCGACTTTTTAGCTAATGGAATAAATAATGAGCTTGCTAATTTCTGTTTAATAGAAGCAACTGGATGTTCAAGAGTTACCTTTAATGTTTGAGGATCAACGACTTGAATACCAACTTGTCCCTCTTCACCTTTTCCAGTATTATATGCCTCTGCCCCTTTAATGAAATACATTTCTGTCGCATTCATAGAACCCGTTTTCGGATTTAATAATCGCTTCCATGCAAATTCAAAATCATTTGCCGTAATAGGAGAACCATCTGACCATTTAATATCTTTCTTCAAATGGATTGTATATTCAGTTCCATCAGCATTTACTTCTTCTTTCTCTGCTAATTCATTTTGATATTTCCCATCACTATCTTGCGTATATAAACTTGAAAACAACTGCCCAATGATATAACCTGACGTGCTATCTGTTGCAATAGCAGAATCAAGTGTGTATGGATCACTACTAATATTCGTTACTAATCGATCGCCTTCTCCCTTACCAGCACTCGCCTTTTGCGTCTCTTTCTTACCGCAAGCGACCGAAGTAATCGCTAAAACAGTCATAATGATAAACAGTAAAAACTTCTTCATCCTACATTCTCCTTTAACCCGAAATTTTTGGTGTTGATGCTAACAATGTTTTTGTATAAGAATGTTGTGGATTACGGAACACTTCGTCCGTATTTCCAAATTCAACAAGTTCTCCTTTATATAAGACAGCCACTTTTTCACATAAATAGTGAACCATCGGCAAATCATGTGCGATAAATAAATATGTATAGCCTTGTTCCTTTTGAATTTTTTGCAGCAGATGTACAATTTGAATTTGCAATGAAACATCTAATGCTGAAATTGGTTCATCAAGAATCAATACTTCTGGCTCACACAATAACGCTCTTGCAATAGCAATTCGTTGACGTTGTCCTCCGCTAAATTCGTGTGGATAGCGATCGATATATCGTCTATCTAATCCCACACGTTCTAGCGCATCACCTGCTACTTTATCCTTTAATCCTTTATCACCTATACCGAATGAAATATAACCTTCCGTTACGCTATCGCGTACTTTCCAGCGCGGATTTAATGCTGCTGTGGAATCTTGAAAAATGAACTGTACTTTCTGTAAAAAATCTCGCCTATGAGCTGATTTTAGCTTGTGAACGACTTGACCGTTATAATCAATTTCACCAGACGTTGGACTCTCAATCCCTGCTATGAGCTTTCCAAGTGTTGTTTTTCCTGAACCACTTTCACCAATAATGCCAAGTGTTGTTCCTTTCGGAATAGAAAGTGATATGTCTTTTAACGCTGTGATTTCTTTACTTTTACTTCCATACGTTTTCGTTACTTGCTTTATAGTAATTAAATCTGTCGTCATGAGGCATTCACCTTCTCTTTTGATTTCGCTTTATTATGCTCTAGAACATGTTGCCAACAATGTGAACTATGCTCCTTAGAATATGTGGTTCTCTCTGGAAAACGATGAATACATTCTTTTATCGCTACTGGACAACGATTTACAAAAGGACAACCAAAGCTATTTAATGTTTCAATGGAAGGTGTCGTTCCTTCTATAGCACGTAATACCTTTTCGGAATCATCCATATTCGGAATTGCTTGTAATAAACTTTTCGTATATGGATGTTTAGGAGAACCTATTACCTCCTGTATCGTTCCTTTTTCAACGACACGTCCCCCATACATAACAACTACTCGATCAGCTACTTCACGTACAAGTGCCAAATCATGTGTAATTAATAAAATACTCGTATTTTGTTTTTCTTTTCTTTCTTTTAATAGCCCCATAATTTGTTTCTGAATCGTTACATCTAACGCTGTTGTCGGCTCGTCTGCAATTACAAGCTTCGGGTGACAAGCAAACGCAATTGCTAAACAAATACGCTGCCTCATACCTCCGCTTAATTGATGTGGGTACTGTTCAAAGCGTTTCTCTGCTTCATGTATCCCTAAACCTGTTAACAAGTTAATCGCAATTTCCTTCGCTTCTCTTTTCGATTTTTTCCCATGTTGCAAAACTACTTCTGTAATTTGTTTGCCTACCTTCATCGTTGGGTTTAAAGATGAAAGCGGATCTTGAAATATAAAGGAAATATCTTTTCCGCGAATTTGATTCCATTCTGACTCTTGTAAATTCGTTAATTCCTTTGCTTGGAAAGCTATATTCCCATCATCGATATGAATTGATTCTTGATTCAAGCCGATAATGGATTGTGCTGTGACACTTTTTCCCGAACCACTTTCTCCTACAAGTGCAACTATTTCACCTTCGTTAATAGAAAAGGAAACATGCTTCACAATTGCTTGTTTACTATTCTCTTTTTCAACGGCTAACGTTACGTTTTCTAAAGATAAGATTTGTGCCATGTTTTTTCTCCTTTCGATTCCGTTTGACGATTTTTGGATCAATCGCATCTTGCAAACCATCACCAATTGCATTAAATGCGAACATAATGAGTGCAATCATGATTGCCGGGAAAAATAGCTGCCACCATTCTCCGCTCAATAATGTCCCGAGTGCATCATTCGTCATCGTCCCCCAACTTGCCGCTGGTGATTGTACTCCAAGTCCTATAAAGCTTAAAAATGATTCTGAAAAAATAGCTGCTGGAATTGTAAATGATAAATTCACGATAATAATCCCTGTTAAATTCGGAATTAAATGCCCATATATAATTTTCATATGTGATGTACCTAATCGCTCTGCTGCAATAACAAACTCTCGTTGTTTTAAAGATAAAACTTGCGCCCTAACGAGACGTGCCATACCAATCCATCCTGTTAATGCAAGGGCGATGATAATGGTAAAAAGACCTGGTTTCATAACAATTAATAGTAAAATAACAATTAATAAATATGGGATACCGTATAACACTTCGATTCCTCTTATAATCCACTCATCAATTAACGTTCCAAGGCGATTACGCCCTCTCACATATCCACTAAATCCACCAATCAGTACACCAAGACCTATATCGAGGGCAGCTGCTACTAATCCAACTGTTAGTGAAATCTTCCCACCAGCCCAAGTACGTGCCCAAATATCTCTCCCTAGATCATCTGTTCCAAACCAATGTTCACTACTCGGCGGTAAATTTGTTGCCTCTTTTACTTGTTCACTCGCAGTAAATGAAGTTAAACTTTCGCCAATAAGCGAGAAAACAATAATTAGCAATAACGTCACTGTTCCTAAAACTGCGATTGGATTCGATATAAACTTACGAAACACTTCTTTCTTTCTGCTAATCTTTTGCTGATCTTTATTTATCGTTAATTCTTTTTTCTCTTCTTTCGTTAATAACTGTTCATTAATCTCATAAGCCCCCATTTAAATATCCCCCCTCCTTATGTAATAGAACGAATACGCGGATCAACAATGCGATGAATAATATCTGTAATGAAAATACAAGCAATTAATAATGCACTATAGAAAATCGTTGTTCCCATAATCACCGGATAGTCTCGGTTAAAAATACTATCTACAAAATATTTTCCTAGGCCAGGAATTGAAAAGATTTTTTCAATAACGAAAGTCCCTGTTAAGAGTCCAGCCATTAACGGTCCAACAAATGTAAGTACTGGAACAATCGCATTTCGAAGAGCGTGTCTTATAATAATCTTCTTAATTGGTATACCTTTTGCTCTTGCTAGCTTAATATAATCACTCTGCAGTACTTCGATCATATTAGAACGAACAAACCTTGTAATAACTGCGATTGGCCCTAACGCTAATGCAAAGGATGGCAATACCGTATGTTCGAATGTTCCCCAAGAGGCTACTGGTAAAAACTCAAATTGGATAGCGAATACTTGTATAAATAGTGGTGCTAAAATAAAACTTGGAATAGAAATACCTAAAATTGCGAGCAAACTCACACTATAGTCAATTACTCTCCCATGATATAGAGCAGCAAATGTCCCTGCCGCAATTCCTACTAACAATGAAATAACAAGTGCTTGTAGACCAATAATTGCTGATGGACCAAAGCCAGTTGTTATAATTTCTGATACACCTTGCCCGGTTGATTGAACAGATTCACCAAAATCAAAATGAACTACACCGTCTAAATAAGCAACATATTGATTCCATAACGGTTCATCAAGGTGATACTTCGCTCTCATGTTTTGGATCACTTCTTCAGGAAAGATTTTTGCATCTGATGAAAATGGATCTCCCGGAATAATATGCATAATTAGAAATGTCACTGTCGTAATAACCCATAGTGTGAACACCATAACCGATAATTTTTTAATTACATACACTTCAATAACCCCCTAAACACATGAATTTACTTTGTTTTATGAATGTACTTTTTCCATTACTCCCTTTTCTCTTTTTAGAATACAAAAAGCCTTGATCTTAAAAAATAAGATCAAGGCTTAACAAACAAAGGCCCATCACTTATCTTTCAAGACTTGCTTGCTGGAATTAGCACGGTGTTCCTATTACAGAACCCGCTGCTGAGGTGTCATAGGGCCAGTCCCTCTACCTCTCTGGATAAGTAAATTGCTATATTATTATTTGGTTCAAATTGTATATTTCGAATTATAATTCTGAAAAATTGAAAAGTCAATCAAATTGGATAAATTTAGAAAAATCAGTTTTTAATTCATTTATCGAAATTACAGTTTTCGGCTTATAATAAAAAGAAATGATGTTAAAGGAGTTATAAGATGGACCCCTTACTTCTTGCTACTATAGGATTACCCTTAACAATCGTTATACTTTTCATCATCGGCTCCTATAAACTCTTTATTAAAAAGAAACGTATTACTTCTTTTTATACTCCTTTCGATAATATTACCGGGCAAACTATTTCCGAATTTCACGAAGAACAGAAAATATTAGTATCTGAGGATGAAGACGGAGATGGCAAGAAGAAAAAATAACCTTGCACAGGCAAGGTTATTTTTTCGTTTCTGCTTGAAAACGTTTATAGTATGTCGATGCTGTTGCGAAATTAATTTCTATATCACGAATCAACGATGAATCTTCTTCTTTAGCTAACTTCTGTAATTTTTTCATCGCTTGTTCCGATTCATTTAAGAAACCAACATATACCTCATGTTCTTGCTCTTTCGACTTCGGAACATGAATTTCTTTACGTATATTATCAATATCTTCTAACATGCTCGTTGTTACCTTTTTCACATCTTCTTTATATGTAGCCTTCGTTATTTCCTTACCGCCCTTTTCCTTTGCCACTTCAAATAGCTGCAGTGCGTTATTAATTTCTTTATTCATTTTCATATCGTATTTTTCATGTACTGCACGGTATTCTTTCATCTCTTCTGTTTGTTCAGTAGATTGCTCTACCTTTTCTTTCGGTTCTTTCGTATCTTTATTTCCATTACATCCTGCTAGAAGGATCATACTTCCCATTACAGCAATACCCAAAACCTTCTTCATCTCTTCTTCTCCTTTTATCTACAGCTACTACTCATTATAGTTTCTTTTATCTCCACTTGTTATTATACCGAGAACATCCTACTTTTTACACTTAAGACGATACCTTAATATACATACCAACATTTTTGTCACAGTATCGTCACTTTATGCAATTAAGTTTTGCAACGCTTTACTACATCACCTTACAAAAATGTAAGCACACATAAAGAACAAACCATGCTAGACTTACATATGCATAAAGCAAGCATATGTAAGTTTTTAAGGAGAATCATCTATGTACAACACAATGCGTTTTATGGAAGAAGATATTCGTGTCCTTATTCGCGAAAAATCACTTCATATTGAAAATACAGAGAGCCTTCGCCGTGTATTAAAAAAGAAGCATGCTCCATTTAAGTTAGCCCAATATTTAAAACAACAACATACAAATCAATTTCATACTGTGCTAAATATATCGGATAAATCATTAACAATCGAAATCATCGGTCATGTCTACATTGGAAACTTTGCAGATATCTTAAAAGAAATCCCACGTATACCGAAGATTGCTCCTATTATCGTTAAAAAAGCGTATAAAATTACCGATCATACTGATATTATCGACTGCGGAGAAAAAGAAGTCGATAGTAATCGCTGGGTGTGGGATAAACTTGCTGTTTTATATGATACGATCATGAATAATATGTATGGGGTATTTCAAAGAAATGAAAAAAAGAACTGATTCAAATATTTCCTTTGAATCAGTTCTTTTTTGTTAAGCCTCTAGGTTTTGTTTTTGCTGCATTTCAAACTGCTTCTCACTTCTTCTAGCCATAAATAGATAACATAATACAGCACCAATTTCACAAAGCGCAATAACAACACCCATCGGTAATGCTGTATTACTTCCACCAATACCTACTAGCGGAGCAACAAGTGCTCCTGAAATGAACTGTAATAAACCTAATAATGCTGACGCTGTTCCTGCAGCTTGCTTCTGATTTCTCATCGCTAACGAGAATCCAGTTGTTGATACAACACCGACACTTGATACAACAAGGAATAACGAGCATAAAACACCAATTAAACCTATTCCTAGTAAGATTGTCAGTAGTAAAGATAGACCACCAACAGCTGCAATAATAATGCCAGAGACAAATAATTTCTTCTCACTAACTTTACCCGCTAAGCGACCAGTAACCTGACTGGCAATAATAATACCAATACCGTTAATTGCAAAGAACAAACTAAATTGCTGTGGTGATGCTCCGTATATGTTCTGCAACACAAATGGTGAGCCCGAAATGTATGCAAACATCGCCGCTGTTACTAATCCTTGTGACAATGCATATCCCATAAACAGACGGTCCTTTAACAATTTTCCGTACGTCGCCAAAGTCCCTGACAAACCACCCGTTTCTCTTTCTTCAGGAGGTAATGTTTCACGCAATACAAAAGTAGCTGAGATTAACATGAATACGCTAATTGCTCCAAGAACGATGAAAACACCGCGCCACGTTGTAAACTGTAATAATTGCCCCCCAATAATCGGTGCCAAAATAGGTGCTGCTCCGTTTACTAACATAAGCAGTGAGAAAAACTTCGTCATTTCAGAACCTGAGTACATATCACGTACCATTGCACGTGATATAACAATCCCCGCTGATCCTGAAGCTCCTTGTAAGAAGCGCAATAACACTAAAGTCCAAATAGATGGCGCAATAGCACAAAGTAAAGAAGAAGCAACATAAATAATAAGAGCAATAATAAGAGGTTTGCGCCTTCCATAAATGTCACTAATTGAACCGACAAATAATTGTCCTACTGATAACCCAAGTAAACAAGCTGTCAATGTAAGCTGCGCTAGGGATGCACCTGTTTGTAAATCATCCGTTAACTTTGGTAACGAAGGCAAATACATATCAATAGATAATGGTCCAATCGCCGTAAGTGTTCCTAATACAAGAATCATCCATAACCTGTTCATCTTTACAGGTTTATATATTTCGTGATTAACTTCATTCACTTTTTCCATTCACCCTTTCCTATACACACTGAATCGTAACAATTATAGTTACATCATAAACATACGTCAAGTACAGCGCATTTTCCTCTTTCATAACGTAAAAAAAAAGCGATAGAGATTCTATCGCTTTACTTTTTCACATTACTATTCGTAAATTTAGATACCGAGGCCATCGTCTCTCCCGTATCTAAATATGTAATTTGAATTGGATCTCCCACTTCTGTAAACATAGCATACGGGAATTTCTTCACTGGTATCATAAATACCTTTTGTTCATTCTCTAAAAGTACGTACACGATTGTATTTTCACCTGATTTCTCTTTATATACACGTTGTACAATACCTTCTTTTTGCGCTTCTTTTCCTGTTGAGGTTGGTCTAAAGGTATCACCATTACCGCTCATTACGTTTTTATAATTCTCAAGCGCTTCTTTCTGCGTCGAACCTGTCGCAAATATTTTTGCATTAGCAGCATATACAACTGTATGTGCACGTACTAGGCCTCCGTCATCAACAACCGGAATAATCCAAGCTGGTTTTCCGTATACGTTATAAATGACAGGCATTGTCCCATGCCATTTCTCTCTCTTAAAGGAATTATCCACTACTTCTGTAGCTGCTGAACCATCCATAATCCCCTTCACTTCTTTTCCATTATAGTAATATAGCTTGCCTGTGCGTGCATCTACTAATGAATAGCCTAGGGCTGAATCTACTCCTTCTTTTGGAGAAGTAAAGTCTGTAAAATAATACAGTGTTCCATCTTTACCAAAGATCGGGGTCACGCCTTCTTTCGTTCCCCACTCAGTCGGAATTTTCATATCTGTTTGTGAGAATTTCGTATTCCAAAATCCGTGAATATATTTGCCAAAGTACGTATTTAACGTAGATGCAGTCTCATGATTTAATACACCATCAACAAATTTAGGTGCCTTTCCTTTATCATATCTTTTCACTTCTCCTGTTTGTGCATCTACTACGACAACACCTTCTACCTCAAATCCAGATCTTCCTGAAATAAATTCACCATACGTCATTGTATAATATGGTTTTCCTTTATCATCAACCTCAAATTTAGGTTTTCCTTTAAAGATTAAATTTGGTTCTGCTTGCCTTACCACACGCTCTAAATTATTACCAAAAAACATGCTTGGCACATATTTCATTTTATAACCGAGGTGCAGTTTCGCTTCCGCATCAGGATTCGTACCTGACATCGTTACATACCCTGGAATTATCTCAGCTTTACGCGCTTTAAAAAATCCTGAAACTTCAATCGGCGCTACATATAAAGCTTCGCCGTTTACCATTTGTGGCGTTAATTCTCCTAGCTCAAAATAAGCTACTTTCGGAATATCACCAAATACTTTTTTCATCTTATTCTCCGCTGTCTTTGGCGGCACTGTAAACGGCTGGTCATTTTCAGTAAATGGCTCTGAAATATCTTTCTCTATCTTAACAACAGAATCATATTTCTTTTGCGAGATTACTATATCGTGCAAATATCCAAAGTAGCCGTAACTTGCGAGTAAAATAAACATTAGAAGTCCTTTTAATGTACCTTCTAATTTCCCTATTTGATCTTGTGAAAATAAAACAAGCCCAATTAAAATTGCTACTGCAACAGAATAATGAGTAAGAATCGAGTCTACTCGATCATCAATTAGCCAAAAGTATTCATAGATTGCAATACCTATCCAAAATAAAACAGGAATAACTAAAATAGATGATTTCTTACCCTTTACAACCTTCTTATCTCCCTTCTTATCCACTGCTCGAAGCTTACTACTACTTCTTGTCCATGGAATCAAAAACAAAGTAAGAATAGCTAAAACTACAAATTTCATCAAAGGCACTGTCCCCTTTTCTTTTGTATTCCCTTTTAGTATAACAAATAAAGGGTATTAAGGTGAAAATAGGAATAGTTATATTTTTTTACTACTTAATACAATCCCGCTCACTACATATAGAATAGATGCAATATAAAAAATTGTACCAATCGTAAAGAAATCTACTAAATATCCCGTGGCAATAACCGCTACTGCTCCGCCAATGGATGTCCACACATGGTATTTTCCAATCTCATAACCAGCCTTTTCCTGCGCAACCTTTCGTGCTAATGAAGTCTTCTCAGTATTACGCTGCACAGCACCTAAAACTCCCATTACAATTTGAAGAATATACACATGCCATACTTCCGTGGCAATCGGAAAGCAAAGCATTAAGATTGCCATGGACCAAGCGTATATGATTAATAATTTTTTATCACCTACTTGATCAGATACCTTTCCCACTAGTGGATATACAAGTGCTGATGTTAAAGCAAATAAGCCATACGCCCAGCCAAATTGCGAGAAGCTATTTCCAACGTTTCGAAGTAATAATATATAAAAAGGAAATACCATACTTCCTGCCATCATGATAATACTTTGCGAAGCCACAAATCTTCTATATGTCATTTCGTATACTCCCTATAAAATAAATTAACAAATCTCTCTTCTGAATCTACTTCCTTCTTTTTCTTGAGAAATTCTTCAATATGAGGATATGCCCTTTTTAACTGCTCTTTCGTTGGATAAGAATAGTACGGCAAATAGTAACTACCGTTATGCTTTAAAGTAACATCAATCATCTTCCGAATGACATCCTCTGTTTTCTTTATCTCACTCTCTGAGCGTCCCTGGTTAATCAAAAGAACCAGCGCAAACATATCATCTTTCGCATAGGACAAAACTGCATTTTCATTCTTTTCCACGTAACGAATCGTAATGTTGAGTAAATTAAACTCTTCTTCATTTAATGCGTTACGTAAATCATCTATATACTTCGTGAAAGCATCTATAGGCACAAAGTATTCTTGTAACACTTCGGTCCTATTTTGATTTTCATATTCCATAAAAGCACTATCTGATCTCATAACATTATTACGCGTCTCATACTTTCCATCTGTACGTTCAAAATAACCTCTTTGTATATCCCAAAATGTATTCTTTCCCCAATCACTATAACGTGATAACCCAAGTAAAAATTTAGGTGCAGCTATAATATTTTCTTCCTTTAATTCACTGTACTCTTCTCTCATATTTTGATTTTGTGCCAAAGTATAATCCGTCACATACATCTCTTTTAAAAATGAATTTGGAGCAACAGAAATACGCGCTAAGTGCATACGAACATTCTCATCTCTTTTCACTTTCTCTTTGAAATAAGATGCGTATTCTTTATAATCTATCATTCTCGTGTGCATTTCATATAATTCATCTTCTGTTAACTTCAGCGTCACATCTAAAATAACTCCAAATAAACCGTAACCACCAATGACATATGGAAATAACTCTGCATTTTCTTCTCTACTTACATTACGTACCGTGCCATCTGCCATTAACAATCTGAATGACTCTACTGTATCAATTAGTGCCTCATGACGAATATCACGCCCATGTACATTTACACTTAATGAACCACCAACAGTAAAAATATTTTGAGACTGCATGACCTGTACCGCAAGGCCATATGGATTTATTTTCTTCTGAATATCATTCCACGTGACACCACTTTGAACTGTAATACGCTTCTTCTCTGGATCGAATTCTAATATTTTATTATATCCTTTCATATCAAGCATCGTGCCATTCGGATAATATGTCTGTCCTCCTTGGCTATGTTGCATGCCTGCAATGGAAATTTTCTCTCCTGAAACTTTTGCATCTCGCACTAATTTTATTAACGAGTGCTCTTCCGTAGCACTTTCAACACGTTTTATTTTTGTCGGAAGCAATTTACCTACATCACTCATAATAGGATGATCAATTTGTTTTTTATACGTATGTACAGACGTTGCAAGCAAAACCGTATATGCGACAATGACCACTACTATCTTTCTTTTTTTCAAAGGACACTCTCCTTATTAGCAACAAAAAGAGATACCCGTTCTTTCAGGTACCTCTCTTGACAGTGATTACTTTGCTGCTGGCAATTGTATTGGATCAAATTTATCATACGATGTAAACTTCGCATCCGTAATAATGTGCGCTTTATCCTCACCATTGCTACTCATAACCATATCTATCTTTGCTGATTCATATTTAAAATTTTTTGTAATAATATATTCCCCATCTATTTCTTCTATCTTTGCATTTTGGCCTTGTAGCATTTTTTTCTGCTTTTCATCCATACTAGCTAGCATACTCTCTGTCTCTTGCCCTTTTAATGCAAACTTCAGCTTATAATTATCTCCACTTTTCTCCATCTTCACTTTATTTAAAATTTCCGATGGAATCTCTAAATTATCTACCATTCCTTGAGTCGCGTTCATTCCGTTAGCATTTAATTGTTCCTCTGGTACAGACATAACTTCACCCGTATTAGGATTTTTCAACTGACCAGCAATTTTGCCACCCACATCATAAACAACAACCTCTGTACCAGAAACATTCATTTCAGAACGAGAATTTTTTTTCTTCGGCTCTAGTTGCATTTTGGCCTTTATTACATTCATCTCTGTTCCTTCAGCCTTTATTCCCACATCATATGTCATCGTTACATTTTCTTCGTTTTTAAAAGCTTCATTCGCTTTATTGAAAACATCCTTCGCTGTTAATTCCTTTTCTTTCTGCACAGCTTCTTTTTTCGGTTCATCAGTCTTTTTTGTTTTCTCATTACTACACCCTACTCCTAGACCGACTGCAAGTACTAAACTTGAAATTAAAATAAGTTTTTTCATAACGTCCCCTCCTTCCCCAAAATAATATCATCTCTTTTCCTATTAAATCTATATAATTCGTAATATTTATCTTTAAATTTATTTCCTATATAACAACATGTTTGAGAAAAAGTTTAAATATGATGTAAATAATAACAACTCATTTCAGGAGGTCATTATGAAAGCGATTATTTGCACAAAGTATGGACCACCTAATGTTCTCCAGCTTCAAAATGTAGAAAAGCCTAAACCTAAAGAAAATGAAGTATTAGTTAAAATTCACGCAACAAGTGTATCGACTGGAGATTGTAGAATACGTGGCTTTAATAGCCCCCTCTTATTTTGGATTCCTATGCGGATCATATTAGGTTTCAGAAAACCGAGAAAACCTATACTTGGCGTAGAGTTGTCCGGTGAAATCGAAGACATTGGATCAGATGTAACACAATTTAAAAAAGGTGATCCAGTTTTTGCATTAACAGAACTAAATCTTGGTGGTTATGCCGAATACACATGCGTGCATGAAAGTGGATTAATAGCATTAAAACCTACCAATGTGACCTATGAAGAAGCTGCCGTTATTCCTTTTGGCGGAACTTCAGCATTGCACTTCCTTAGAAAAGGACAGATAAAAAAAGGGCAACAAGTACTTATATACGGCGCCTCTGGGTCAGTAGGGACAGCTGCCGTACAACTTGCTAAATACTTCGGGGCGACTGTCACAGCCATTTGTAGTAGTTCGAATTTCGATTTAGTAACAGCTTTAGGTGCAGACAACGTAATTGATTATATGAAAGAAGATTTTACTAAGCGGGGCGATCACTACGATATTATATTTGACGCAGTTGGAAAATATAATAAGTCTCTTTGTACAGATGCATTAATGCCTAATGGAAAATATGTATCTGTGAACGGAATGATGGCAAAGGTCAGTAAAGAAGATATGAACCTACTAAAACAACTAGCTGAAACAGAAAAGCTAAAACCTGTCATTGATAGAACTTACCGATTAGAAGAAGTTGTAGAAGCCCATACGTATGTAGAAATGGGCCATAAGAAAGGAAATATTTCGATTACCTTAAAATAAAATATATTCTGAAAATATCATTGACAATTCTTTTTGTACGATTTACTATTAGTACCATATTCAAAACTACATACACATACTCTTATCAAGAGTGGCGGAGGGACTGGCCCGATGATGCCCGGCAACCGAGCTTATGACGTATAAGCTAAGGTGCTAATTCCTGCAAAACGAGTTTTCGTTTTGGAAGATAAGAGAGGAATCTATTTCGTCTATTCGGCACCTCTCTTATTTTTGGGAGGTGCTTTTTATTTTGGAACGTATATGAAGGGGGATTTATAGATGAAAAAGGTATTATTAAGCATTGTAAGCGGAGCAGTATTATTATTAGGCGCATGTAGCGCGAGTTCAGATAAAGAGGTAAAAGCATTAGACGAGAAAAAGATTACTGTCGGTGTAACAGGTGGGCCGCATGAACAAATTTTTGAAAAGGTAAAAGAAGTTGCCGCAAAAGATGGCCTCGAAATTGATATAAAAGTATTTAATGATTATGTAGCGCCAAACGTATCTTTAGATGAAAAAAGCCTTGATGTAAATAGCTACCAAACAAAATCGTATTTAGATGTATTTAAAGCTGAACGCAATATGAAATTAGCTGAAGTATTTTCAACAGTAACATTCCCTATGGGCGTATATTCTAAAGATATAAAAGATGTAAAAGACTTAAAAGACGGCGATGCAATTGCTGTACCAAATGACCCAACGAATGAACTTCGAGCTTTAAAATTATTTGAAAAAGCAGGGGTTTTAAAAGTTGATCCAAAGGCTACAGAAAAAGCGACTGCAAAAGATGTAATTGAAAATCCAAAAAAATTAAAGATTGTCGAATTAGAGGCATCTCAATTACCAACGCAACTAAGTGAAGTGAAAGCAGCTGCAATTAACACAAACTTTGCATTAGGTGCAAAATTAAGTCCGGCGAAAGATTCTATTTTCCGCGAAGGAAAAGATTCACCATATGTGAACTGGGTTGTTGTTCGTACTGAAAATAAAGATGATGCCGTTGTAAATAAATTAAAGAAAGCTTATCAATCTAAAGAAGTAAAAGAGTTTATCGAGAAAAAATTTGATGGTTCAGTTTTACCATCTTGGTAGGAGCTGACGATAATGATTGAATTAAAAAACATATCCAAAGTATTTACAACAAAAAAAGGGTATGTTGAGGCTCTTAAGTCTACTTCCCTTAAAGTAGAAAAAGGCGAGGTATTTGGAATCATTGGGTATAGTGGCGCTGGTAAAAGTACATTGATTCGATGTGTAAATTTATTAGAAAAACCAACGACAGGAAATATCATTGTAAACGAACAAGACTTAACAACGTTATCGACAAAAGAACTAGCAAAAGCGAGACAAAAAATCGGAATGATCTTTCAAGGATTCAATTTACTTAAAACTGTTAGCATCTATGAAAACATTGCATTACCTTTACGCCTTGCTGGTATTCCAAAAGTGGAAATTAAAAAAAGGGTAGAAAAATATTTACGCATTGTCGATCTTTTCAATCGAAAAGATGCTTATCCAAGTGAACTTTCTGGCGGTCAAAAACAGCGCGTTGCAATTGCACGTGCACTATCACATGAGCCTGAAGTGTTATTAAGTGACGAAGCAACGAGCGCTTTAGATCCAGAAACAACTGATTCTATTCTTGATTTGTTATTAAAGATTAACAAAGAAATTGGAATTACGATTTTACTCATTACACACGAAATGAACGTTATCCAACGTATATGCGACCGCGTTGCCGTTATGGAACATGGATCTGTAGTCGAAAGCGGGACTGTGAAAGATATTTTCACAAACCCACAACATGTAACAACGAAGAAATTTGTAAATAGCGCCTTTGCAGCTAAAATTCCAGAAGAGGTACAGAAAGAACTACAGAATACTGGAGAAATTGTAACACTTTCATTTATTGGTACTACTTCAGGTGAACCTGCCTTAGCTGTTGCCACAAAACGTTTCCAAGTGTATCCGAATATTTTATCCGGTAATATTACGCAGTTAAAACATGAAGCATATGGGAAACTAGTCGTTCATATGCAAGGAGAACAAAATGAAATCCACCGTGCTTTATCATTTTTACAAGAGCAAGGAATCATTGTAGAAGGAGGTAGAACAGATTATGGGAAACAAGTCCTTTTTGGATGAATGGGGTAAAGTCATATGGGAAGCCACAATTCAAACCTTTCAAATGACATCTATTTCATTACTCATCTCAATCCTTATTGCACTGCCACTTGGCGTCACACTTGTTTTAACGAGACCTGGTGGGCAGCGTGAAAATAAAATCATCTATCCTATTCTTAATACAATTATTAATATCATTCGCTCTCTTCCATTTATCATTCTATTATTCTTCATCTTACCTTTTACAAAGTTTCTAATGGGAACATCCATTGGCGTACAAGGTGTTATCGTACCTCTTGTCGTCTTCACAGCTCCTTATATCGCACGTTTAATGGAGACAGCTTTACTAGAAGTAGATCGCGGTGTCATTGAAGCCTACCAAGCGATGGGTGTTTCTACTATAAAAATCATTTGGCACGTTATGGTGAAAGAAGCTCGTCCCTCCCTTGTACTGGGATTAACAATTGCAACGATTGGCTTAATCGGCGCAACAGCAATGGCTGGTCTTGTAGGTGCTGGCGGGCTAGGGGACTTAGCATATCGCTTCGGACATTTACGCTATGAACCTGAAGTAATGTATGCAACCGTCTTTATTCTAATTATCCTCGTTCAAGGATTACAGTCTTTAGGGAATAGTGTTGCAAGAAGACTGAAGAAAGATTAAAAAAGAAGGCATCTCACTGGAGTGAGATGCCTTCTTTTTATCTTTTAAATCCACCTTCTGAATGAATAACTTGCCCCGTAATCCACTCAGCTTCTTCACTTACTAAAAATTTAATGAGTCTAGCTACATCCTTTGGCTCACCAATTCTGCCAAAAGGAAACATCAGCTTTAACCCTTGTTTTATCTCTTCATTCATCCATCCTGTATCGGTTGGTCCTGGATTAATTGCATTCACTGTTATTCCTAAATGAGCTACCTCTGCTGACAACGTACTAGTAAGAGCATCAATAGCTCCCTTCGTTGTCGCATAAGCTAGTTCTCCTGCCATAGGACCTTGAAATTGCCCCGAAGTAATATTAACAATTCTACCACCAGATTTCTTATCAAATCCTCGGGCAAATTGACTACTGAGCAATGTAGTCGCACGAATATTCACCATATAATGCTTATCTAATTCTTCAGCAGTCAACGTAGAGAAATCATTATTCGTAGAATATGCTGCATTATTAATTAATATATGAGGGTACCCTAATTGTTCAGTAACTTTATTTAAAAGCTCTTTCGGTGCATCATTCCGAGTTAAATCTAACTCCATGCTCAATACTCTAACACCTTTTTGTAATAGCTCTTCTTTTAATTGTATTTGTTCATTTTTATCAACGCCCCAAGGCATCTCTTTATCATAATCCGTCCAATACGTAAAAAATATATCGTATCCTGCCGCAGCTAATTCTTTACAAATCGCTGCTCCTATACCGTCTAGACGACTTACGCCTGTAACAACTGCTACTTTATTTTTTAATTGGTTCATCATATACTCCTCCAAGTTTAAAGGACGCATACTTTATATAAGAGATATAAATTTCCCCACCTAGACCTCTGTCCTTACAAAAGGGATGTACAAGCCAACTATGCAGTCCTTGCATGATTTACAAATAGCTAAATAAACCCTCACTTATGAGAGAAAAATTCATCTATCCAATTTCTAATCATTACAAGTTCATCCACATATCGAGTCCTTGTCTCCTTTCCATATATCTCTGTTTCTATCATACCAATATGATGTACTATTTCAAATGATAAAAAAATAAAAACCAATATTCCATTCCAAACTTCTATTGAATTTATTATATTATAATATAATAAATAATGGAAATAATCAGAAAAATACTGGTAAATATTGACTAACCTTCTT
This sequence comes from Bacillus sp. PSXD-155, assembly GCF_049310765.1. Lineage (NCBI taxonomy): Bacteria > Bacillati > Bacillota > Bacilli > Caryophanales > Bacillaceae > Bacillus > Bacillus sp. PSXD-155. The sequence goes on from NZ_JBMOWC010000020.1 coordinate 74,096, forward strand.
ATAATAAAATGTGGGGCTAATGTGAGAATTTAGTTTTAAACAAATAGGGGGAAGAAACATGTCAAAAAAATTACTTTCTTTATTTTCTGCAGTAATCGTAGCAGCTTTTGTAATAACCGGCTGTGGTCAAAGCGATACGACAAATAAAGAACAAAAAGAGAATGCAACAAAAGAAAGCAAAACGGAAAAAACAGATACAACGAAAGAAAGTAAACCTACTGAAAAAAAATCTGAAGATAAAAAAACTGAAGATAAAAAGCCTGAAAATACAGCTACTGGATCAAGCGACTACTCTAAGCTGATTTCCTATATGGAAAAAGAAACAGGTGGTAAAACAAAAGTTCTTTTTGAAAATAAAGAACCACAAGTCTATAAAGCTGAAGATGTTTCAGTTTCAATGAATAGTTACACATTAGTTGAATTAAATGGATTCCATACAAACTTCGATATTCCGTTTAATCGTCAAACAGAAGGCGGAGTTATTCTTGTGAACTACAGCGTAAAAAATAGTTCAGCTAAAGATATTTATTATATGCCAGCATTGGACATGTCATTTACTGGCGCTCAGAAAGCATATAGTAACTATAAAGATTTAATTCCAAAAGAAGATCAGCTCCCAACTAAACTTGCTCCAACGAATGATTACTTAGTAAAAGCAGGAGAAACTATTTCTGGTTATATCGCTTATCCATTCGGAAAAGATGATCTAGCGAAAATTTCAAGTCTCTCAACAGTCTCAGTCACAGTCCCAACTGCACAAGCTAATAAAGGAAAATTTGATGCTCCAATCGGAAATCCTGGAAGCTTTTCATTAAGTTTAAACAAACAGGGTGCTGAAAAAGTTGCAACAGATAATACTTTCTACCAAGATAAAGCTACAGCTAATAACATGGGCGATAAAAAAATGTTAAAAGAGAAATCAAGTATTAATAACAGCCAAGAATTAGGCGCTGTTAATGTTACATTAGACGGATACCAATTCACTCAATTCACACCAAATTCTGTCGAAGCTCCACGCTTTGCAAATTTTAAAAACGGTCTTGTTCTGTTAACAGTAAAATTCAAGCTTGATAACAAAGATGCTCAAGACGTTTCACTGTCTCCTATAAGCTCTACATTGAGAGTGAATGATGGTACACAATATACGATTAATGAAGGTATGCTACTAAATTACGACTATAACGCTGCAGTTAAAACTGGAACATCTGGAGAGTTACTACAAGTATATATTTTAGATCAAGAGCAGTATGAAAAGATTTGGAAAGACAAAAGCTTTGAGATTGAGTTAGGACCTATGAGAAATAAAGAAGCTAAAGATATTTCACAAGGTAAAAAAGTTAAATTTACATTACCTAAATAGATTACTAAACATATAATAGAAAGGCATATAACATATGATTGTTATATGCCTTTTTCATTTTATAAAAACACCATTTTTGTTCACACTTTATCCATTGTGAATCTTTTCACAATGGATATATAATAAACTTGTAAATACAATATTGGAGGGATTTCAATGATTATCAATTTTTTAAGAACTGATAAACGTGCTACTTTCATATTATTACTTTTACGGCTTTACATAGGGTATACATGGCTCGCTGCTGGGATAGGCAAAGTCTTCGGACAATCTTTTGACGCAAGTGGTTTTCTAAAGGGTGCTATTGCTCAATCATCAGGTGACCACCCTGCAGTACAAAGTTGGTGGGCAGATTTCCTTCAACACTTTGTTCTTCCAAACGCAGACCTATTTAGCTTTTTAGTTCAATGGGGAGAAATTTTAGTAGGTCTAGGTTTAATTTTAGGCGGATTAACAAAAACAGCTGCATTTTTTGGAATCATAATGAATCTTTCATTTTTGTTAAGCGGAACTGTTAGTGTAAACCCAAACCTACTTATTTTGACTATGTTCATTTTAGTTGCAGGTCATAACGCTGGACGTATTGGATTAGATGGCTATGTTTTCCCTAAACTTTTCCGTAAAAATAACCACGGAACATATAAATTAAGTAAAACTGCGTAGTAACAGTTTACTTTTAAAATATAAATAAGAAAAAGAGCCTGAGTATAGGCTCTTTTTCTTATTTATCCTAATTTAAACTTTTAACGAGCCACGAAAACCTCTGGCAGCATAGTAAGAGTCTGCTCCATTGTGGTACACGAAAACATGTCCGAAGCGATAATCACAAAATAGAGCACCACCGAGTTCTCGAATATCTGAAGGTGTTTGTACCCAACTTGATGATTTTATGTCAAAATCGCCAAGTTGTTGCAATTCCCGATATTGTTCTTCCGTTAATAGTTCAATGCCCATAGCATTTGCAACATCAATAACGTTATTTTCTGGTTTATGTTTTTTTCTTGATTCTAACGCTTCAAGATCATAACAAAGACTTCTGCGGCCTTTAGGACTCTCCTTTGAACAATCATAGAAAGTATATTCGTCCTTTTCTTCATCATAACCGACAACATCCGGCTCACCGCCAGTTACTTCCATTTCGTTAAGTGACCACAATTTTTCAGCATTAGCTTCTATCTTAGCTTCAACCTTAGCCCATTCAAGACCTTCATGGCGGTTCATATTTTTCTCAAAACGAGCTTGCAATACTTTCAATAACTCTTGACGTTTTTCTACTAGTAAGTCATTTTTATTTCCTGTCATATTAGTCCTCCCTGATGTGTGTACGGATAGTAGTTTAAGTATATATTTTATAATAAATCATCTCAAGATGAAGACCGTTTCAACCTTATGTCTTGTACAAACATCCATTATAAAGTTCTAAAACCCTCCATACTTTCTCCAAGAATATAGTGTGAAAACCACATCAAATTCTGCTTCATAATAGCTACATTCATTCCCGGCTGATTAGGACTATATGCCATTCCTTTAAATATAATTAATTCTGTATCCACTTCCATATCCATTAATCCTTGATATAGATCATATGCATTTGTAATTGGAATTCTTGCATCCTTTTCTCCATGCTGAATTAAGGTAGGCGTACAAGCTGATTTAATATACGTCATAGGTGATGTCTTCATATATATCTCTGGATCATTCCATGGAGTATTTCCTAAATACATTCTAATAAAGTAAGATATATCTGTATTTACATAATGGTTACTCCAGTTAGTAATTCCACCGCCCACTGAAATCGCCTTAAATCTACTACTAAACGTAGAACAGAAAGCGGATATATATCCTCCGTTACTCCACCCCATAACTCCTACTTTATCTTTATCTACAATCCCTTGATCAACTAGTTTATCCACTCCAGATATAATATCATCGTAGTCAGCAATTCCTTGTTTTCTATAATTTTCTTTTAAAAATTCATTACCATAACCTGAACTTCCTCTATAGTTTGGTTCTAAAACTATAAAGCCTTTTTCGATAAACTGTTCAATAGGATATTTCTCATTAAAACAGTATGAAAATATCAGGAAGGATGCCCAAGCCGGACCACCGTGAATTACTACTAATAAAGGATATTTTTTATTTATATCAAACTCTACTGGGGTTGATATAACCCCTTCTATTTCAAGACCATCACTACTTTTCCATGAGATGATTTCCCTGTTACTTTTAAGTTTTCCTTTAAAAAATCTATTTTCATCCGTTATTTTTTTATCGTCTAAATAGATTTCAAAAGTTTCATTTGTTCTAGCCTTATTATAGGATATATGTTTTCCATCCTTTGTTATAGAAGCATCCATTATAAAGCCATCTACTTTTTCGCTTAATATTTCCACAGTTCCATCTTCAGCTAGCAACCCAATAAGATAATTCGTTTTATTCTGCCATCTAATTAAAATCCCTTTAGCTGTCCACTGTAATGGCATAACCGTACTATCGAAATCTGTTAAAGGTTGAATTAGCTCTCCATTATGAATATCATATATCTCTAACGTACTATCTTGTATATAGTTTCTATAGTAATCCCTCTCTCTTATGCTTGCTGAGTAACAAATTTTGCTGCCGTCAGGAGAAAAGCAAACACTCCCTCCCAACAATTTATCCACATTCAGCTTTTGTAGCTCTCCAGCTTTAATATGGAGTATGTATAGATCTCCATTTATATAATCTGCCATATTTGAGCTTGGTGTCGCCATAAATACAACCTTTTTACCATCATTTGAAATATCAAATTCATGGATATGAAAATCCTTACCATCAGTTAATCGATAAACAACTCTGTTCTCGTGTTCATCTGTATCACTTTGTATCACCTTTTCTATTTTAATGTAATATAAACAATTATTCTGGTGTTCCTTACTTACATGATGGAAATCTCCATATAATTCCTTACGTTTCTTTATTTCCTCACATTCTTTTGACTGTGCAACATAATAAAAACCTTTACCAGCAGGATCCCATTTGAATGTACTAATTCCTTCCTTCTCATCAGTAATTTGAACCTCGCTATAACCATCTAGCGACTTAACAAATATCTGATTTTTCCCATCACCAACTGGACTAAGATATGCGATACACTTAGCATCTGGAGACCATAATGGGTGTGTACTATCTATATCCCCATTTGATAATGGGTAACTCTGCTTCTTATCTTTTTCATATATCCATACATGATTCCTATATGTATTGTCTTTCCAATCAGCCGTCTTCTTTACAAATGCTACGTTCTTACCATCATCACTTATGTTTGTACTTGATAAGGTTGGTAATGAAATAATCTCTTCTATACTTAGATATGTTTTTTTAATCGTTTTCATCAATATTCCCCCTGAAATGTCCATAAATCTCTCGTCTCATTTTGTCGTAATAAAAGAAATTGTTCATGAATACTTAAAATAATAACGGAAAATTCAGATAAATAAAAGTGGATTCGATAAAGTAAAACTTTAATCTATAGGGTTCTATCCACTTACCAATTCTAGATGTTATTTTTCGACACAAAAACACCCCTTTAGATAAAATATCTAAAGGGGTACAAATTTGTAAATTTATTTTAAAGCTACAACTATATTTATTAACCTACCAATCTCCTACTCAACAGTAACAGACTTAGCTAAGTTACGTGGCTTATCAACGTCACACTCGCGGTGAAGTGCTGCGTAGTATGAGATAAGTTGTAATGGAATAACTGCTACTAGCGGTGCTAGTGCTTCGTGTACAGCTGGTAATACGAAGCTGTCTCCTTCCATTTCTAAGCCTTTCATTGAGATGATACATGGGTTAGCTCCGCGTGCTACTACCTCTTTCACGTTGCCGCGAATTCCAAGGTTTACGTGCTCTTGTGTAGCAAGTGCGATAACTGGTGTACCATTTTCGATTAAAGCGATTGTACCGTGTTTTAACTCTCCTCCAGCGAATCCTTCTGCTTGGATGTAAGAGATTTCTTTTAGTTTTAACGCACCTTCTAATCCTACGTAGAAGTCTACGCTACGTCCGATGAAGAAACAGTTACGCGTTGTCGCTAAAAATTGTTTTGCTAATGCGTCCATTTCTTCTTTTTGATCACAAAGTTCTATCATTGCATTTGCTACAAGTCCTAGTTCGTGTGTTAAATCGAAATCAAGAACTTCACCTTTTGCTTTAGCAATATCAGCTGCTAAAATTGAAAGTACTGCAAGCTGTGCTGTGTAAGCTTTCGTTGATGCAACTGCAATTTCTGGTCCAGCGTATAACGGAAGTGTATAATCAGCTTCACGAGAAAGCGTAGAACCAGGTACGTTTGTAATCGTTAATGCTTTATGACCCATTTCATTCGTTTGTACAAGTACTGCACGGCTATCAGCTGTTTCACCACTTTGTGAAATGTAAATGAAGAATGGTCTTTCTGTTAATAATGGCATGTTATAAGAGAATTCACTTGCTACATGCACTTCAACTGGCATTTTTGCAAACTTCTCGATAAATTGTTTTCCAACAAGACCTGCATGATAGCTCGTTCCACATGCAATGATGTAAATACGATCGCTATCTAAAATCGCATTGCGAATGTCTTGATTTAATTCAATCTCGCCATTTTCATCTTGATACTTTTGAATTATATTACGGATTACAAGTGGTTGCTCATCGATTTCTTTAAGCATGAAATGAGGGTATGTTCCTTTTTCAATATCACTTGCATCTAATTCCGCTGTAAACGGTGCACGTTCAATCGTTTCACCTTGTAAATTTTTAATTGTAATACTTTCTTTCGTTACGATTACGATTTCTTTATCCATTAACTCAATAAATTGATCTGTAACTTGTAACATCGCCATAGCGTCGCTCGCCACAACATTAAAGTTGTCACCAACACCTACTAATAGCGGGCTTTTGTTTTTAGCAACATAAATCATGTTTGGATTTTCAGCATCAAGTAATCCGATTGCATAAGAGCCATGTAAAAGAGATAGCGTATTACGGAACGCTTCTTCTACACTTAATCCTGTGCTCACTTGTTGTTCCATAAGCTGTACGATAATCTCTGTATCTGTTTCACTTACGAACGTTACATCTTGTAAATATTCCTTTTTCACTAATTCATAGTTTTCAATTACACCGTTATGAACTAGTGTAAAGCGTTTTGATGTACTTTGATGCGGATGCGCGTTTACTTTACTTGGAACACCGTGTGTAGCCCAGCGTGTGTGTCCGATACCTACGCTTGCTGCTACGTTCTCATCTACGATTTCACGAAGTTTTGCGATACGGCCTTTTTCTTTGTATACAACAACACCGTTCTCTGCTTGTACTGCAATACCTGCTGAATCATATCCACGATATTCTAGCTTTTCTAAACCTTTTAATAAAATTTCCTTTGCATCTTGCTCTCCAATAAATCCTACGATTCCACACATGTTTAGTCGCCGTTACAAATGCTTACACTGCTCTGCGAACATGTAACGACATAGTCCGATACCATTTTTATTTATACTAAAAAAACGGATTACATATTGCTAGCCCTGTAAGCTTGTAACGGCTTTCACCTTCCTCTCGATTGGGTTTAAGTCCGTATATACTTATACAGCTAGTTTTCATCCGTTCCTCTTCTCTCATCACACTTTCACCTTTGTCCACTAAGTCACCTTAATGATTTAAGTAAAAGTTTGCGGTTGTGATGAACAACCGGGAGTCATCCGCCGAAATCTCGATAAACCCCACCTCGTCAACTACACTATTTGTAGTTCTGGCGCTTTTATAATTTACAATATTTCCTTTGAGAAAAAGAACAAGACCATCTTATAACAAACATGGATAAACCGTCAATGAAATTTTTTTCATCGTCTATAAAACATATGAAAAAGGAGCACTTTTTGTGCTCCTTTTTCATATAAATTCAGCTAATTACTCAGCGCCAACTTCGGCTTTCACAACTTCTACAATGCGATGTACATATGCATCACAAACTTCTTGTGTTGGTGCTTCTGCCATTACACGAATAAGTGGCTCTGTTCCAGATGGACGAACAAGAATACGGCCATCACCGTTCATTTCTTCCTCTACAACACGAATAATTTCTTTAATTTTTTCATTTTCTAATGCTAATTTTTTATCTGTTACACGAACGTTTACTAGCAATTGTGGGAATTTCGTCATTTCTCCTGCAAGCTCAGATAATGGTTTTTTCGTCATTTTCATGATGTTTACAAGTTGAAGTGCACTTAACATTCCGTCACCAGTTGTAATGTAATCAAGTAAGATAATATGGCCTGATTGTTCTCCACCTAAGTTGTAACCACCGCGTTTCATCTCTTCCATTACATAGCGGTCACCAACTGCTGTTTTATCACTTGTAATATTGTTTGCTTCAAGTGCTTTGTAGAAACCTAAGTTACTCATAACAGTTGAAACAACTGTATTATGTTTTAATTGACCAGTTTCTTTCATGTACTTCGCACAAATAAACATAATTTGATCACCGTCAACGATGTTTCCTTTTTCGTCTACAGCAATTAAACGATCGCCATCGCCATCAAAAGCAAGTCCGATATCCGCACCTTTTTCTTTTACCAATTCAGCTAAGCCTTCTGGATGTGTAGATCCTACACCCTCGTTAATATTCATACCGTTTGGAGAAGTTCCCATTGTTGAAATATCAGCTTCTAGGTCTGCAAATAAGTATGGAGCTAGAGAAGAAGTTGCACCATGTGCACAATCTAAAGCGATATGTAGGCCAGAGAAATCTTCTTCAACAGTTTGTTTAATGTACTGTAAATATTTTTGTCCACCTTCAAAGTAATCGCTCACTTGTCCCAGATTAGTACCTGTCGGACGTGGTAGTTCATCAACTTCTTTGTCTAATAAAGCTTCAATCTCAGCTTCTTGCTCATCTGTTAATTTAAAGCCGTCTGAACCAAAGAATTTAATACCGTTATCTTGTACTGGATTATGAGATGCAGAAATCATAACACCTGCTTGTGCATCTAGTGCTTTTGTTAAATAAGCAACACCCGGTGTAGAAATAACGCCAAGGCGCATTACTTCTGCTCCAGTTGATAATAGACCTGCTACTAAAGCTCCTTCTAACATATGGCCAGATACACGTGTATCACGACCGATAATTACTTTTGGACGATCTGTATCTTTTGTTAATACATAACCACCAAAACGCCCAATTTTGAAAGCTAATTCAGGTGTTAACTCCTTATTTGCAACTCCACGTACTCCATCTGTACCAAAATATTTACCCATTATGATTCGCTCCTTTTTCTTGCTCTTTTTGATTATGGTTATCTACCGTTGGTTCTTGACTATTTTCTTTATCTTTATCTTTATCTTGATTTTGATTATTTTCCTGTTCCGTTTCTTTTTCTTGATTGGATTCAGGATTTTTTGGCTTCTCATTTTGATTTTCTTGATTGGTGTTTGAATCCGGTTGTTGACCGTTACCCTGTACTTCTTTATCTGGTTTTTCTTTCTTTACAATAGTAACTTTAGCACTTTTTTGTTTTGGCTCTATTGAAATATTACCAGGACCACTCACTTGAATAGAAATATCTTTCGTCCCTGAAGATACATTTTGCAAATTAATTACCGCTGTTATTTGGGCAGCTGTTATTTTATCTACTATACTTGCTTCTCCTGAAATATCAACACTTATCTTTCCATCTTGCGGCGAAATTAGCTGAGCCGTAACATCTTTAGAAAGTCCATTTTTTTGGATTGGGATGCCATCAATCGTTTTTGTTTTCGTTTGTTTTGTTTTTTGCACTCCCACTGAAACCTTCACTTGATTCGGTTTTGCACTGGTTACACCCTTGGGTAATAAAACAGAGGCATCGAATGTTGTAGACTCTGTCAATTGACTAAGATCTACTTCGACCCCCTCTAGCGATTGTATATTATCCAAAATATCTTTTGGACCAGCTATCGTTACTTCTCTCGGCTCGACACTGATATTTGTAACTGCCAATCCTTCTGCTAAACTCCCCTTCTTCGTATACGTTACAGGAACAGTTTTTTCAGTATTATTGGCTGTAGTTTGCGTTGCCACATTCAACGTTACACTAATTTTAGATGGACTTGTTCTTACATTTAAACGTTTTCCTTCTTTATTGTATAATGTAACTTCGGGCGTTTTTGTAACAGTTTTATTAACACCTTTTAAATCAACATACGCTTTGGCAGATGAAATGCTTTCAATTTCTTCTTTCGTCCCAACTACCTCAACAGTATCCGGTTTAATGCTTGATTTTTCGAGAGTAGCCCCCGCTGGCATTTGATCCTCATTTGATAATTTCAAATCTACATGAACATATTTTCTCGCCTTTTCATGAAGAGTAACTTTAATTGTTGATGGCTGAACTGTTCCTTTCACATCGTCTGGAAGCCCGTTCGTTTTTAAAGAAATCTCATAAGTTCCTTTTGGACTATCTCGCAAATCAATTGGTATGTCAAATTGTTTTTTTGCTTTTGCTGTAGCAACTGATGCTTTTGGGCCTTCTAACTTCACCTTAACGCCCTCTGCTGGAATACCACTTACAATATATTTCTCCTCATCATACTTAAGATTAATCTCATAATTAGTTAATGTTTCTTTCGTATCATTTGCAAAAGGTAATATACCTGATGTCGTATTTTTCTCAGTTAACGTCGCTGACATAAAAAGCATACACGCCAATAGTAATGAGATCCCTTTTAAAAACCAATGATTCTCCATTAACTTATCCATGACGCTTTCTCCTCCAATTCCATAAAGACGAAGAAGTCGTTTTTTCGTTCCCACTAAATTCAGCTAATAACATATCCTTCAGCTGTTCTGTCTTCAAATCACGATGCAACTTACCATTTTTCGTTAAAGAAATTTGACCAGTTTCTTCAGACACAACTACTGTAATACTATCAGTAACTTCACTAACTCCCATTGCAGCACGATGTCTAGTTCCTAATTCTTTAGAAATAAACGGACTTTCTGATAATGGAAGATAGCATGCTGCTGCTTTAATTGTACTTCCTTGCATAATTACCGCTCCGTCATGAAGAGGTGTATTTGGAATAAAAATATTAATAAGTAATTCCGATGATACGTTTGCATTCAGCGGAATACCCGTTTCCACATAATCACCCATACCGGTCTCTTTTGACAAAGTAATTAATGCACCTATTCTACGTTTCCCCATATATTCGGTTGCTTTTGCTATCGCTGTTGCAACCATTTCAGGTTCATCATCCTCATGCGGTCCAACACGCGAAAATAAACTCCCGCGCCCTAGCTGCTCAAGTGCTCTTCGCAATTCTGGCTGAAAGATAATAATAACGGCTAAAAATCCCCATGTTAATACTTGTTCAGTTAGCCAAGATAACGTATGCAATTCAAGGAAAATACTAATCATCTTAACGACAATGATAACTGTAATCCCTTTTAAAAGTTGAACAGCTTTCGTCCCTCGGATTATGAGAATCAGCTTATATATAATAAACCATACAATGGCAATATCTAATGCCGTACTAAGATATTTCAAAATGGTCGTATCTTCAAAAGGCATGCTATCCCTTCCTCCTACTTACGAGCAATTCTATCCATATATTGAAATATTGTTTTATGCTCTATCTGTATGTATTTCCAACAACTAGTTAATTATACCATACATGAAACAAACGACAATTACAAACAACCCCCTTTAGCTCAAATTGGTAAGATGTCAAACATTTTTATCTTACAGTATAATATAAATCATTATTATACGCCTATTTTCAAATAAAAAAAGCAACTTCTCAGTTGCTTTTCTTACATTTATTTTAGTTTTTCACCGAATAAAGAACCCATTAAAGCAACTGCTGTTGTTGCCGTTCTATTTCTCTCATCTAAAATCGTATTTACCTCAACAAATTCAGCAGATGTGATAATATCCGCTTCTGCTAACATTTCCATCGCCAAGTGGCTTTCACGATAAGATAAACCACCAATTACAGGCGTCCCAACACCTGGTGCATCATGAGGATCAAGACCATCTAAATCTAATGATAAGTGTACACCATCAGTATGAGATAAATATGCGATTGTTTCTTCCATAACAGCCGTCATCCCCATACGATCAATTTCATGCATTGAGAACACTTTAATACCTTCATTTCGAATGAAATCTTTTTCTCCTTCATCCAATGCACGCGCACCGATAATTACGACATTCTCTTTTTTCACCTTCGGATATGCTCCATATAAATCTACAAGTGAAGAATGTCCATAACCTAAACTTGCTGCAAGTGACATACCGTGAATATTTCCAGATGGTGAAGTTTCCTCTGTATTTAAATCACCGTGTGCATCATACCAAATAACACCTAAGTTTTTATAATGTTTTGCTACACCAGCTAATGTACCGATAGCAATACTATGGTCACCACCTAATACAAGTGGAAAACGACCTTCTTCTATAATATGATCCACCTTACTTGCTAATTCATTACATACAGTTGCAACTTGTGTAAGGTTTCTTAATTTTGTATTTTCATCTATCTCTTTTTCTCTCTCTATACATATATCTCCCATATCTTTAACGTCATATCCAATTTCTTCAATTCTTTCAATTACCCCTGCATAACGGATTGCGCTCGGTCCCATATCAACGCCACGACGCATCTGCCCTAAATCCATTGGAACTCCAATAACTGAGATTTCTTTTTTCATAGATAGTATCCCCCTTCTGTGCCTTCACTAAATATTTTAAATCTTTTATATAGTCTGACTCAACTCGACATTTTTCTGTATGGATATACAAATTATTCACTTATATTCACGTTGAAAATCAAATTTCAAGACTATTCTATGTATAAAGTTAACTTAATGAAACAATCACAATCACTATTATTAAATAATAATAAAAAAACACCCCTACATTTAGAAGTGTTTTTCTGACGCTATTTTCCATACTGTTGCAATATTCTTCGTTGTCATTTCAATATTTTCTTCTGCTACTCTATATGCTTCTTCTAGTGTCATCGGTCTCGTTGTAATACTAAATACCGCATCTATTCCTTTCTCGTACACGGCTGAATAATCAGATGATACAGACCCTCCAATAGCAATTACAGGCACAGAAAAACGTTTCGCACGCCCCGCAACACCAACAGGAGCCTTCCCATATGCAGTTTGTTCATCTATTCTACCTTCACCAGTTATAATGAGATCTGCATCTTCTATATGTTTATCGAAATTTGTATAATCCAATACAATTTCAATGCCCTTTCGCAAGTCTCCCTTTAGCACTGAAATAACAGCCGCTCCCATTCCTCCTGCTGCCCCTGCACCAGGTATTTCAGATACATCAGAAGATACATATCTTTTAAGAATATTCGCATAATGTTTTAAATTCTCATCTAGCTCTTTCATCATCTCTACATTCGCACCCTTTTGTCTCCCAAATACGAAAGATGCTCCCTGCATTCCGACTAATGGATTATCCACATCACATGCCGCTTCTATCTTTACCCCCTTTAAGCGTGGATCCATTTGTGAAAAATCAATAGCAACAATCGAATGTAACGTACCTCCAGATGGATCTATTACTTCACCCTTATCATTTATAAATCTTACTCCTAAAGCTGCTAACATGCCTGCCCCACCATCATTTGTAGCACTTCCTCCAAGTCCTAAAATTATGTACTCCGCCCCTTGATTTAGCGCATGTAATATAAGTTCTCCTGTTCCTTTTGTCGTTGTAATAAGTGGGTTTCGCTTTTCAACTGGAACGTGCTGTAATCCTGATGCTGCTGCCATTTCAATAAACGCTGTCTTTTTATCTTTAGACACGCCATAAAAAGCTTGCACACTTTCTCTAAGCGGTCCTGTCACACTAATTGATATAATTCTCCCCCCTGTAGCATCAACAAGCGATTCAACCGTCCCTTCTCCTCCATCTCCAATTGGTATTTTCACATACTTTGCATTAGGAAAAATTGCTCTAAAACCTCTTTCAATAGCTTCACATACTTCTATAGCTTTTAGGCTTTCTTTATATGAATCAGATGCAATAACAACTTTCACAATTATCCCCCATCCCTTATTTTTACGTTTTCTTCATTTTAAACGATAAATATAAAAGTTGTCTTTTTAAACACAAAAAAGCTTACATTATATGATGTAAGCTTTTTCTATTTAGATGGAGCCTAGCGGGATCGAACCGCTGACCTCCTGCGTGCAAGGCAGGCGCTCTCCCAGCTGAGCTAAGGCCCCTTAGTAATAAAGCGGAAGACGGGATTCGAACCCGCGACCCCAACCTTGGCAAGGTTGTATTCTACCACTGAACTACTTCCGCGAAAATGGTGAGCCATGAAGGATTCGAACCTTCGACCCTCTGATTAAAAGTCAGATGCTCTACCAACTGAGCTAATGGCTCGTAAATGGCTGGGCTAGCTGGATTCGAACCAGCGCATGACGGAGTCAAAGTCCGTTGCCTTACCGCTTGGCTATAGCCCATTAATATTTACTAGTATGGTTATCTTCTCAAAAAAATAAACCCTTTCAGGTTATTTTTAAGAAAATGGTGGAGGGGGGCAGATTCGAACTGCCGAACCCGAAGGAGCGGATTTACAGTCCGCCGCGTTTAGCCACTTCGCTACCCCTCCGACATTTAAACATATATGGTGGAGGATGACGGGATCGAACCGCCGACCCCCTGCTTGTAAGGCAGGTGCTCTCCCAGCTGAGCTAATCCTCCAAAAGTGG
>NZ_JBMOWC010000021.1:0-2097 GCF_049310765.1 Bacillus sp. PSXD-155
TGACCCGTACGGGATTCGAACCCGTGTTACCGCCGTGAAAGGGCGGTGTCTTAACCACTTGACCAACGGGCCAAAAATTTAAAAACTTTTCCAAGCTTCCAACCGGGCTTGAACCGGTGACCTCTTCCTTACCATGGAAGTACTCTACCAGCTGAGCTATGGAAGCATAATGGCTCCGCAGGTAGGAATCGAACCTACGACCGATCGGTTAACAGCCGATAGCTCTACCGCTGAGCTACTGCGGAATAATAAAAGCCTGGCAACGTCCTACTCTCACAGGGACAAGGTCCCAACTACCATCGGCGCTAGAGAGCTTAACTTCCGTGTTCGGTATGGGAACGGGTGTGACCTCTCTGCCATCATTACCAGACTTTTATCATTATACACATTCTTTTCAGAATGTCAAAAGGAATTTTAAATATATATTCCTTCAAAACTAGATAACATTGCTACATATTATATGGTTAAGTCCTCGATCTATTAGTATTCGTCAGCTCCACATGTCACCATGCTTCCACCTCGAACCTATCAACCTGATCATCTTTCAGGGATCTTACTAGCTTACGCTATGGGAAATCTCATCTTGAGGGGGGCTTCATGCTTAGATGCTTTCAGCACTTATCCCTTCCGCACATAGCTACCCAGCTATGCCCTTGGCAGAACAACTGGTACACCAGCGGTGCGTCCATCCCGGTCCTCTCGTACTAAGGACAGCTCCTCTCAAATTTCCTACGCCCACGACGGATAGGGACCGAACTGTCTCACGACGTTCTGAACCCAGCTCGCGTACCGCTTTAATGGGCGAACAGCCCAACCCTTGGGACCGACTACAGCCCCAGGATGCGATGAGCCGACATCGAGGTGCCAAACCTCCCCGTCGATGTGGACTCTTGGGGGAGATAAGCCTGTTATCCCCGGGGTAGCTTTTATCCGTTGAGCGATGGCCCTTCCATGCGGAACCACCGGATCACTAAGCCCGACTTTCGTCCCTGCTCGACTTGTAGGTCTCGCAGTCAAGCTCCCTTATGCCTTTGCACTCTACGAATGATTTCCAACCATTCTGAGGGAACCTTTGGGCGCCTCCGTTACACTTTAGGAGGCGACCGCCCCAGTCAAACTGCCCACCTGACACTGTCTCCCGGGTCGATAAGACCCGTAGGTTAGAATTTCAATACAGTCAGGGCGGTATCCCACCAGCGCCTCCACCGAAGCTAGCGCTCCGGTTTCAATGGCTCCCGCCTATCCTGTACAAACTGTACCAAAATTCAATATCAGGCTACAGTAAAGCTCCACGGGGTCTTTCCGTCCTGTCGCGGGTAACCTGCATCTTCACAGGTACTATAATTTCACCGAGTCTCTGGTTGAGACAGTGCCCAAATCGTTACACCTTTCGTGCGGGTCGGAACTTACCCGACAAGGAATTTCGCTACCTTAGGACCGTTATAGTTACGGCCGCCGTTTACTGGGGCTTCAGTTCAGAGCTTCGCTTACGCTAACCCCTCTCCTTAACCTTCCAGCACCGGGCAGGTGTCACCCCCTATACTTCGCCTTACGGCTTCGCAGAGAGCTGTGTTTTTGCTAAACAGTCGCTTGGGCCTATTCACTGCGGCTTTCCGTTAAGAAAGCACCCCTTCTCCCGAAGTTACGGGGTCATTTTGCCGAGTTCCTTAACCAGAGTTCTCTCGCACACCTTAGGATTCTCTCCTCGCCTACCTGTGTCGGTTTGCGGTACAGGCACCTTTTATCTCGCTAGAAGCTTTTCTTGGCAGCGGGGAATCAAAGACTTCGCTCCATAAGGAGCTTCCCCATCACAGCTCAGCCTTCACGATAAGCGGATTTGCCTACTTATCAGCCTAACTGCTTGGACGTGCACAACCAATCGCACGCTTCTTCTATCCTTCTGCGTCCCTCCATTGCTCAAACGATAAAGAGGTGGTACAGGAATATCAACCTGTTGTCCATCGCCTACGCCTGTCGGCCTCGGCTTAGGTCCTGACTAACCCTGAGCGGACGAGCCTTCCTCAGGAAACCTTAGGCATTCGGTGGACGGGATTCTCACCCGTCTTTCGCTACTCATACCGGCATTCTCACTTCTAA
>NZ_JBMOWC010000022.1:0-74543 GCF_049310765.1 Bacillus sp. PSXD-155
ACTTAATAGTTTATTTTATTTTTCCACGTTTATCTCTTAGGTTCAAAGACACATATTAATTTGAATGTACTCAACAATTAACGGTGCCATTTTTTACATATAAATTTACATTATTTCTTTACTAAGATTGTGTTCTCTTTTTAAACATGAAGCCGTTTGTATTATAGAGAACTCTCATATAAAATATATTGAAAAATTCATTCTATATTTTATTCCAATACACTATGAAAAGGATTGAAGTTAAAATCCCTATCATTCAACCATTTATGACAGCTAGAAATTGAATGTACCTTTACTTAATTTTAACTATTTAAATATAAAACAAAAAGGACAGATTCCTTTTCATTAAGGATCTGTCCTTTTAATTAATAATGATAAATTGTAATATAATTGAAGATCCTTGCGATGGTGGTTGCGTATCCAATAAAGTTAATTTACCAGCACTCACTTCATATAATGGTTGTGGTTGCAGTATTCCGTTAACAAACAAATTAATATAAGAAACTTCACTAGGAGACAAAATATTCGTTGTACCATATTGAGGTATCCCGTCAGCATCTGTATATATAAGTTTCTCTCCATCTGCAAAAGTGTAATATAACAAATTGGTTGTGGTTATAGGACCAATGCCCCCAGTAGGACCTGTTGCTCCAGTCGGTCCTGTTATCCCTATTGCTCCGGTTACTCCAGTTGGTCCCGTTTCTCCGGTTGCTCCTGTTATTCCGGTCGGTCCCGTTATTCCGGTTGCTCCTGTTATTCCGATCGGTCCTGTTGCTCCAGTCGGTCCCGTTATTCCGGTTGCTCCTGTTATTCCGATCGGTCCTGTTGCTCCAGTCGGTCCCGTTATTCCTATTGCTCCCGTCGGTCCTGTTATTCCGGTCGGCCCCGTTTCTCCGATCGACCCCGTTATTCCGGTTGGTCCTGTTATTCCGGTCGGCCCCGTTATTCCAGTCGGTCCTGTTGCTCCTGTTGGAATATAAATTGGTGGAAGAATCGGAAATGTAGGTCCAATATTTTCTGGGCCTATCATCCCCTTATTCAATGATAAATTGTCATTGCGTTTCAATTTAATACCTCATTCCACATGTTTTTTAATTCATACACATCATTATGACCCTATCATTAAAGAATAACTTTATAACTATTCTCTTTTTTCTTCCCAAAGAATTATTACATATATTAAACATTTTACCGTTGCTATAACCGCTTTAATTAATATAATAAATTAATCATTCTATTTAAAAAGTACTAAATCTATTACATTCTTATTTAAAAAGATGAGGTGATTTATATTCAAGATAATAATGAAATTAGAAAAAAAGAAATAATGTCAATGGCCCTTGACATTATTTTCCCTTACAGGCTTACTGGACCTACGGGGCCTACTGGAAGTACTGGGCTTACCGGGAGTACTGGGCCTACCGGAAGTACTGGGTCTATCATTACAACAAACTCTATGTTCGCTAATAATACATCAGGTGGTCCTGTTTCAGTCATATTAGGAGGAACAAACATTCCACTTTCAAATAACCAAAGTCTTGGTAATTTGAAAGTTAACGCTTCAAATGACGTATTTACAATTCCTGTAACTGGAAGATATCATTTAACCTATCAAGTTAATACGACAACCGCTCTACTTGCTGGAACTAGACTACTATTAAACGCTTCTACGCCAATTCCTGGCTCTATTTTTTCTCCCGCTTTATCAACTTCAAATTATAGTAATAATTTAATTACTAATTTAAATGCTGGTAATACAATTTCACTACAATTATTTGGTATATTATCCGTCGTGAATTTAGTTGGAGGTGGATCAACAGGTGCCTCTCTTACAATTATACGAATTGATTAAAAAATGATTCATTCTTTTTATAATAAACAATCTAAATACTCAATTGATAAATATTACGATAGTGATTACGTAATAAAAATAAATTGTACTATATCCATAGTAGAAAAAATCTATACTAAATTTTCCGTATATATATTATCAATTTACACTTCCCCCATGTCGATGTTACATTAAAGACGAAGATCGTTTCTTCTTTACAGACCATCTCAATATGTATTTGAGGAACATCTCCAATCCTATACGCGAGAGCAATACTATATTGACACTCAATTGAGTGTCTTTTTTTATATTCAAAAAATAAAACCATCTCTTATAGATGGTTTTAACAATACATATTTACTTTTACTCTTTATATTATTGCCAGCTTATAAAGCTGGATAATAAATAGTCATACTTAACCGAGTTAATGTTCTTCCTGAATTAGTATAAGTATGCGGTCTATCCGCCTTAAAGCGAATTGAGTCTCCATTATTTAACGTATATTGACAATCATTTATGTCAATTGTCAATTTCCCTTCAAATACCGTTATAAACTCTTCTGTTCCTTCTTTATGCGCTTCTGAACTTAATTTCCCTTCTGTATCAATTTCAACCATATAGATTTCAAAGTTCCTATCATCTTGGAAAGGAAATGAGGGATACACCTTATATCTCCCATTGTCTTCAGACAATACTTGAACATCATTTCGTAAAACTACTTTCGTATCAGGCTGTGGATTATTGATTAAAGAGGTAAATGATACTTTCAAACCATTAGCAATTTTCCATATTGTTGTTAGTGTCGGGCTTGAATCTCCTCTTTCTATTTGTCCAATCATTGTTTTACTTACACCTGTTAATTGAGAGACCTTTTCTAAACTTAATTTTTCTTTTTCACGTATTGATTTTAAATTTTTTGCCAGAATAAGTTGAATTTCTTCCATAAAAAACACTCCTACACTGTATACAATATAACGACCGTTATGTATAATAAAAAGCACACGTTATATTGTTCTTTTTGGTCATTATAACACACAAAAAACAGGGGGTTTTGAAATGCCTATATTTTCTTTTTTGTTATTTGTATTTATAAGTAGCTTCACACCTGGTCCCAACAATTTCTTAGCTATGACATACGCAAATCAACATGGATTAAAGAGAAGTATAAACTTTTGCTTTGGAGTATCATTCGGTTTTTTCATCCTCACTTCTTTATGCAGTTTCTTTAATATTGTATTAATTAATATTATCCCTATAATTGAATTTCCTTTAAAAATTTTAGGTGTCGCGTATATGCTATATTTAGCCTTTAAAATAATCACTAGTAAAGGCGGTGCAGATCACAATGAAAAAAATAATAAAAACTTATTTACAGTGGGTATTTTCATTCAATTTGTTAATCCAAAAGGAATATTATTCGGACTCACAGTAGTCTCTACTTTTATACTCCCCTACTACAATTCATATTCAAGTTTTCTGCTTTTCTCATTATTTCTAGGTATAGTCGGTTTACTGAGTACATTTAGTTGGAGTCTATTTGGTTCAATATTCCAAAAATTATTAGTGAAACATAACCAATTATTCAACATCATTATGGCTGTTTTATTAGTTTTCAGTGCCGTTTCAATCGTTATACACTAATTCGATGCTCATTTTAGATTTTGTACTTTTTAATACCACTCTTTATCAATCAGACTATTTTATATACTAATCCATCCACATACCCTATGTGGTTTAAAACTTTTAAGAGGAAACCTTCTAACAATAGGTTTCCTTCCATATCATATTAAATAAGAAACAGGTTAAATACGGAGGTGATTTTGATTAATACTACTTTAATTTCTCATTTTTACAATGAAGAATATTTACTTCCATGGTGGTTAATGCACCATACAAAGCTATTTGATCATGGCATTCTTATTAACCGTGGATCAACTGATCGTTCAGTTGAAATCTGTAAAACATTCGCTCCTAATTGGGAAATACGAAACTCAAAATCACTCGAATTTGATGCTTATTTAGTTGATCAAGAAGTTATGGAAATTGAAAGAGAAATTACAGGATGGAAAATGGTATTGAATACGACAGAATTCCTGTGCTGTTATAATAAAGAACAATTTTTCAAATCACTTAACACTATGGGCGGCAATATGTTTTCAATAAGAATGATTATGATGATTGATGAACCGACTCATGGCTACACTAATCCAAGATATAGCTCTCCGCTTGTTAAACAACGTTATCACGGCATAATAATTCAACCTAATCCAAACCAACTATATCTTAACGGTAGATTAATTCACAATAATTCGCACGGGAACTATAGAGTCGGGAGACATGGTTCGCATTATCCTTATAGCATTTACATGGAACCTGCTTTTATTTTTAAATTTTTTTATAGTCCATGGAACGATGCAATGAAAAAACGAAAATTACAAATCGGGCCGACTCTTTCTCAACATAGTGTACGACGCGGATTAGGTTCTCATCACTTAACAACAATTGAAAAATTAGAAAAAAAATACAAATACTATGCAACCTTAACTACAGATCTCCGGTTATTCCCAGAATACCAAATTATATTTCCTGATCTTTGTCCTTAATGTCATGAATATTTAGTTTCGACATCCATCCGTTTTTTATTAACATACCAACTCCAACTAAATACTTTTCTCTAGTAGAAATCTGAGCTAGAACTCTTGCTGCACAGAAATCCCTCTTATTTAATCTCGTATCACTAGCCTATAATCTTTCATACCATTTCATTAAGCACTTGATGTTGGATCAGAAATAAAAAATGGTAATTCATTTGGAAAATTTTCAATTTCAGATTTTATACCTTCTAAAACAAAGAATTCAACAATAGAACCTAAACTAATGTTTTAAGTTATGGCTTTATTTTTTTCTTATTATTCACTTTAAAATCTTCTTATAATAATATTGAAAAATACGGTATAATATAAATTACTGTTCTTTAGGAGGATCACAATGGCTGATAAGTATAAATTTTTTATTCTCATTGTTACCGCATTTTTTTCATTCTTTTCTTTAATAAAAGATTTCCGCAACACTTCAAAAAGTTTCTTTTGGGGTAGTTTTATCATTCTTACAAGCTTCATGATACTATTAATACACGCTCTAGATTTAACTCAAATACTTTTTTATCCAAAGCAAATTGCGCTTGAATTTATTACAATACCACGTAAATTATTTCTACCATCTGTCACTGAAGCCACCAGTTTCCCTCCAACACTAAGATAACAATTTGATTAAGAGCTCTTTCTAAAAGAGCTCTCTTTTTTAACATAAACATACCATATACAAAATCCAACCTTAACCACTTAATTACTTATAAGAACCTAACTTATAAAACGCATAATAATTATACTTATTTACTAGTATACAAGCCGTATCTCTTAGTAGAAGCACAGCATAATATACGATACAGGACAAAACTTTCAAAAAACTTGTCTAAGTTAATTCTCAAAATGGGGTGAATATAGATGCCTATCGTTAAACCTTTTATAGCCGGAAGACGATTTGTAAGTACAGCCGCAACAGGAACTGCTGCTGGTGCAGATTTAACTTTTGCTAACACAGACTTCACTGATGACACTGGTGCTGTAACAACATTCCCTGTTTCTTATGCCTTTTTAACACTTTATATTAATGGTGTTATTCAAACAGGTGATACTATTACTGGTGTGACTACTACAGCTGCTACTATTGTAGGAGGAGCAGTCCTAGATGGAGGCACTCCTATCGCAATTGAATTTACTATAACGTAAATTTAGTTGTCTTTTTAGAGGTTTCATTAAAAGAAACCTCTAATTTTAAAAATTCACATCAATTTTAGTAGCAACTACATAATACAGTGCACATACTAGATAGAATGATAGAAATTTATACTCACTCTCAAAAAGAGCACTTATCTATAGTGATCTTTTATATAGCGCAATAATTTTTCACCTATTTGCTCTTGGAGAACCGACTAAGCAGTTAGCTAAATTAGCTAACTGCTTTTTCCATATAGTATTTATTATTATTCATAGCTTTATCCGTAATAGTAATGCTTGTGCACTATCTACTATAAATTTTCATATATTGTATTATGCTTGTCCAAAATGTGAAGTTAATACTCACGAAATCTAAATACAAGAAAGGAGTGAAAATATGCGCTCATCCATTCGTAAATTCGCTAATTTTAATTGTGAAGCACAAGCACCTAGTACACTACCTGCCCTAGGTTTTGCCTTCAATGCTACTTCACCTCAATTTGCAACATTATTTACACCACTACTATTACCTAGTACAGGCCCAAATCCTAACATTACTGTCCCTGTAATCAATGATACAATTAGTACTGGAACTGGTATTAAAATTCAGGTAGCTGGTATTTATCAAATTAGCTATACATTAACGATTAGCCTTGATAACGTTCCATTAGCCCCGGAAGCAGCACGCTTTTTCTTGACATTAAATTCATCGACTAATGTTATTGCAGGATCCGGAACCGCAGTCCGTTCTAATATTATCGGAACTGGTGAAGTTGATGTATCAAGTGGTGTCATTCTAATTAACTTAAACCCTGGTGATTTAATTCAAATTGTCCCCGTTGAAGTAATAGGTACAGTAGATATTCGTTCTGCAGCGTTAACAGTTTCGCAAATTCGTTAATAAAGTGAAACTTTAATCAGCCCTCACCAATCGGGCTTTTACGGGCAGTCCGGCCCCCACCTAACTTCTTTGCTTCCGCTGAATTTTAAGGTGGGGGTCTTACTGCCCGGCAAATAGCAGGATAAAAACAAAAGACTTGGCTAATTAACATTTATTGTTCCTTATACACAATATCTTTTTATAGATTTGACACACATTTATATTAAACAAGCATATTTTATTGTATGACTATATAGTCATACAAATCTAAAGCGTTCATAAAAGCACACTTATATGTGTGCTTTATTTTTAATTAAAACCTACAACATTCTCACACAATATCCATATATTATCTTGATTCCTCTCTAAATATATGGTTTGTCTCAGAGCGCTATTAACAGCGCTCTTTTTATTTAAATTCCGATTTTTAAGGTTCGATTTTATGATTTACGTTATTATACACATGCTACGCTAATTTTGAAACAAGGTATACATCCAAAGACTGTAAGTGAACACTTCAGTTATAAAGATATGTTCATAACATTAAATCGCTATTCACATGTTTTGCCTGGAATACAGGAGGATGCTGTTAAAATATGTAGTGAAAGACCATTTGAATGGTAATATTTACAAATATAAAAAATGCGGTTTCTCCTCTCAAGAGAAACCGCAACATATCAATGCTTTTACTATATTTTAAACTGACTCGTATACAAATCAAAATAGAATCCTTTATCTTTCATAAGAGATTCGTGATCCCCTCTTTCTAAAATTCTTCCATCCTTTATAACAAGAATTTGATCTGCTTTTTCAATTGTTTTAAGTCGATGAGCGATCACAAAACTTGTGCGACCTCTCATTAAATTATTTAGTCCTGCTTGTATTTGTAATTCTGTTCTTGTATCAATATTTGATGTCGCTTCATCGAGAATTAATATATCTGCATCTGCTAAAATTGCTCGTGCAATCGCAAGAAGTTGTTTTTGTCCTTGACTTAGATTCGATCCTTCTGAAGCAATTTCTGTTTCATATTTATTTGGCAAATGCTTAATAAAAGAATGTGCAGATGCTGCCTTAGCTGCAGTGATAACTTCTTCATCAGTAGCATCTAAGCGTCCATAACGGATATTATCCATAATCGAACCAGCAAATAAATACGTATCCTGTAAAACTACTCCTATTTTACTTCGTAAAGAATTAATATCATAATCTTTTATATCTTTTCCATCAATATGAATTTGTCCTTGCTGTATATCGTAAAAGCGAGTTAACAAATTAATGATTGTTGTTTTCCCTGATCCAGTCGGACCAACTAAAGCAATTGTCTCTCCTGGCTGCGCTTTAAGACTCACTTCTTTTAAAATCGTTTTATTTTCTGCGTAGCCAAATGAAACATTCTCAAGTGCAACATGCCCTTGTAAATTTTGTACAACAAATGCGTCTTTTTTATTTTGAATTTCTGGTACCTCATCCATAATCTCAAAAACACGTTCTCCACCAGCAACTGCCGCTTGAATTGTATTCATTAAAGTCGCAAATTGACTTAGCGGCCTTGAGAATTGACGAGAATAATTAATAAAAGCCGCAATAACTCCTACTGTTGTCATTCCGTTTAAGACCATAACTGATCCGGTCCCAATGACAAGCCCCATACCTAAGTTATTAATAAAGTTCATACTTGGAAAAATAAAAGCTGAAAATGTATCAGCCTTCGTAGCTGAAACTCTTAGCTGTTCATTAATTTTATTGAAATTTTGTACAGTTTCTTTTTCTTTTCCATACAACGTTGTAACATCCGCACCTGTAATTGCTTCCTCAATAAATCCATTTAATTCACCTAAATCTTTTTGACGCTTCGCAAAGTTTTTACCACTATATGCAACTAGTTTTTTTGTAACGTAAAACATAATAGGTACTGTAATTAAAGTTACAATTGCTAAAATCCAATTTAAAGCGAACATCGCAATCGTTACACCTATAAAAGTTAACGCTGATGAAATAATTTGTACAACACTTTGTGTCAAAGCTTGATTCAAATTATCTATATCATTTGTCACACGGCTCATTAAATCACCTTGAGAACGCATATCAAAGAACCGTAAAGAAAGCGTTTGGATTTTCTCAAAAATATCTTGTCGTATTTTTTGAATTGTTTTTAATGCAACGTTAATCATGACAAATGTTTGTAACCATGTTAAAAGTACAGTTACACCGTAAATCACGATAAGTAACATACACATTCTTGCTGTACCACTTAAATCTTTCGGTACAATATATTGATCTATAATGACTCCCATAAGATATGGACCTAATAATCCAAGTAATGTAGTAACAACGACTAGAAATATAACAAACATAAGAGCAGCTTTTTGATAGCCCATATAGTTCCATACCCGCATTACAGTTCCTTGAGCATTTTTAGCTTTTCCCATCTTTGGGGTATTTCGTCCACCTTTATTAGCAAATTGCCCTTGAAAATTACGCATGTTCTTCCCCACCTTCTTTATGCAAATTACCACCTTGGGAAAGATAAATTTCCTGATAAACCTCACTTCGTTCTAACAATTGTTCATGTGTACCATTGCCAACTAATTCACCATTATCTAATACAAGTATTTTATCCGCATCCATTATGGAAGAAATTTTGGACGCAATTAATAAAGTCGTTGTGCCTTTATATTTTGTTTTTAAAGCTGTTTGAATAGTAGCCTCTGATTTCGCATCAACTGCTGATGTAGAATCATCTAATATGAGAATCGGTGGCTTTCTCACAAGTGCCCTTGCAATTGATACACGTTGTTTTTGTCCACCTGATAGATTTGTCGCACCTTGTGTTAACTTATATTGATAAGATTCTTCCAGCTTATTGATAAACTCAGTCGCACAAGCTGATGCAGCTGCTACTTCCAGCTCATCAGGTGTTGCATCTTCTTTACCATAACGTAAATTCTCTTCTATACTACCTGAGAACAACAAAGCCTTCTGAGGTACAAACCCTATTGAAGCACGAAGTTTTTGCAAATCATATGTTTTAACATCTATTCCATCTATACATATTTCACCATGATCCACATCATATAGACGTGGTAACAGTTTCGCTAAGGTAGATTTACCACTTCCAGTTGATCCAATAATCCCTACTTTTTCACCTTTTTGTATGCTAAACGAAATATCTTTTAAAACGTATTCATTATTTTTCGTATAGCTATAACTAACATTTTTAAATTCAATATTTCCTTCAATTTTCTCAGGTTCGATCGCATTCGCCTCGCTTATAATATCAACCTCGGTATTTAACACTTGCTGTACACGATCCGCAGATGGAAAAGCTCGCGCAATTTGAATAAATACCATGCTAATCGACATAAGTGACATTAAAATGATATTCAAGTAATTAATAAATGCCAAAATCGCTCCTACTTGAAGCGTTCCATCGAATACTTTTTCTCCACCAATCCATAATGTTGCGACAATCCCGCCACTTACAACTAGCATAATGATTGGCATCATTAAAGAAATAAGTTGCACAGCTCGAATATTTATCTTCGTTAAATTTGTATTTACACTTCCAAATTGAGCGATTTCGTATTTTTGTCTTACATACGCTTTTATAACACGCACACCAGATAAATTTTCTTGTAGCTTTGTATTCACTTTGTCTAATGCCTCTTGCACCTTTTTAAATGTACCACTTGCTTTACTTGCAATTA
Organism: Bacillus sp. PSXD-155; assembly: GCF_049310765.1. Taxonomy (NCBI): domain Bacteria; kingdom Bacillati; phylum Bacillota; class Bacilli; order Caryophanales; family Bacillaceae; genus Bacillus; species Bacillus sp. PSXD-155. Next base: position 10,198 of record NZ_JBMOWC010000022.1, read on the forward strand.
AAATAATCGCAAGTAATAAAATCGGAACAACTACAAGTAATATTGGAAATAACTCTCGCGCTGTTACAAAAACAATAATTATACTTCCGATAAATAACAGTGGACCACGAACGAGAACACGTAATGTCATCGTCATTGCCGATTGAATGGAAGTGATATCATTTGTCACGATTGTTAATAATTTACCTGTTCCAAATGAGTCCCGATTATTACTAGAAAATGTTTCTATTTTCGCAAACACATCTTTTCGTATGTCTGTAGCGAAATTAACAGCTGCTTTTGTAGAATACATCATACACCCAAGCCCTCCAACTAAACCGAGTGCTGCTGCTCCTATCATAAGAAGCCCCATTTTTATTACATAATTTAAATCCCGATTTGCAATCCCAACATCAATGATATGTTGCATAATAGTCGGTTGAATTAAGTCCATCGCAACCTCAAGTACCATAAATAGCGGCCCAATAATAGCGAAGAACATGTATGGTTTTAAATACTGTAATAACTTACGAAATGATTTCATACATAATCTCCTTTTCCCATGAAATTACCACTGAATAATTCATATCCCTCCTTATTTAAGCGATATTTTTTGTAATTTCTTCATTACTTCTATTATATTATGTAAATTAATATTTAACATTATTAAATGATAAGTATTAATGACTTTCTGGTCAATAAATGTGCTTTATATTATGTAAATACAAAAACCGCATTCTTAATGAAAAGAATACGGTTTTTAATCTATATTTCTTCAATTGTAAAATTTAAAAACTCAGTCTCAAATCCCTTATTTTTAGAAGGACTACACGTGTAAAAACCTATTTTAATAGGCTCATTCCCTATATCCTCCATTAAATGAGCGATTCTTATTTGTTCCCATTGATGGCTCTTTTTCACATATATTGTATAATCACCGCGTTTTCGAATAATTCGAAAACGAAGTTGTTGCTTAGCTGCTTCAGTTGGATAATCTTGCGTTGACCAGTCAGAATATCCATTATTCGTTACGACAGCACCTAAGTGAGATGGCCCTTCAGGGATATATTCTAAAGATGTTTTTAACCAACAGTTCTCCGAAATCATAACAAAAAGACCTGCTTGATCGAATTTTGAATTTGGATTCATACGTAACTGAACTTCAGCTTGAAAGTCTGTCATCATCTCATTATAAAATACATGACCATTCATTACTTCAAAACCATAATGTGTTTTAAGCCAAAAATCGGTTTCTGCTTTCGAACGGACAATAAACGCATGATTATCATTAATCTTATAATATTCAGGTACATTCATTATAGTGAGTTGCTCAATACGTTCTGGTATATACGATATATTCATAGCTCCTCCATAATAAAGCATTTATATAGACATTTAAAACTCCGCTAATACTGGGAATTTATAACCTTTAAAATCTAACTCTTTATCACTTCGAACCATTAAATACTTGCTAGACTGTACTTCTGTAAACTGTACATCCTCAACCCCTAATTGATCCGGAGAAAAATAAAATTCGATTTCCGTAAACCTTTCATTGATTTCTCCACATAATTCATCTAAAACCGGAAGTACTGGCGCAAATACTCCAAATAATTTCAACTTTTCATTTTCTACTTCATAAACGATTAGAGCATCTAGTTTCTCTGAATAATACAATTTCTCATTCCATTCCGAATCATACATATTCATATAAAATGAAGGATGGAAGTTTAAAGTTGAAAAACTATTTGAAAGTCTTTGGCTACTATCAATAGTTTCATGTATTAACTGTCTATTCTCTATATTATAGTAATCTAACTTTTTAAGTAGTGAATCGTTATTATTAATATTTTTATCATATGGTATAGTCATCAAATATTCCTGCACAACTTTAAATCCAAATGCTGTATATAGTTCAGGGTTTTCCGTAAACAATAATGCACATTCACATTTCTTATCGATTTCTTCTATCATTTTACCCATTAATTGTGTCATTAACCCTTGTCTACGGAAATTAGGGTGTGTCATTACTGATTGAATACCCGCCGCATTTATTTTTTCACCATTAATTAATAATGGGAGTGAAAATGCCGCAACATTTGCAATCACTTTATCTTCTTGTAAAAACGATAAAGCTTTATATGTATCATCCCAATATCCTTTATCCGAAAAATCATTCAATGTTTGAGTTTTAATTCCAAACACTTCTTCAAATAAAGGAAATAACTGCTCTCTTTTCGGTTCTTCTATTAGAAGACTTGCCAATTTTTCAACATTCCCCATGTTGTACCTCCAAATGTTAAATTCCATTAAATTAGATATACTTATATGACCTACTCTTAAAAATAGAGGTCTTACCAATCAATATACTATCATAAAACATAAAAAAAAAGTCTAATTAATTTTATGTTTTGACTATTTGAAAATAAGTCGAATAAAACAATATTAAGATTTCTTGATATTAATTAGTTTATTATATAAAAATAGCGCTTTCTAATTAGCTTTTACTAATAGAAATACACTATTTATAATAAAATATTTTTATTCTTTTATCCCTTCAAGTCTTTCCTTCGTATTAATTTCTTCTCCACTTATACGCTTTTCAAAAGACTTTCTCCAACTACTTGAAAGTGCATTTACTTCTAATATTCTTTTTACCCCTTCAATATTTTGTTTTTCCTTATGCATGATACGATTAGCAAACGCTATTGAAACACCTTTCGGATCAGACTGTAGACTTTTTAATGTATCGACTGATGATACCCATCCTTCTTTTAATACACGAAAATAAAATCCTGTATATCCTGTTTCTTGAAAATATAGTGGTAACTTTGGAATATTATATTTTTTTGCTAATTTAAAACAAGGTTGCCTTGGTTGTGTTACCTGTACGATTGCCTCTCCGAGCTCAAACGTATCACCAATACAAACATCCTCTTCGCGCATACCACTAACTGTTATATTTTCTCCGAAAGCCCCATATACAAGATCTTGATTCAATTCTTTTTCCCAGTATGGATAGTGATCACCAGTATAAACACAAACTGCTTTATCTACTCCTCCATGATGAACTAAGTCCGCCTGTCCATCTCCATTAAATCTTACAAAGGATAAATATACCGGTTCCTTTACTTGTTTCTTATTTATGCCTGTATGAATTACTTTTCCGCCGTATATAACCTCTTTTGGTAATCCTATATTTAAAGATAATAATTGATATTCATTAGCCATTCTATTTCCTCCTTTAAAGGTGTTACATGTATTTTCTCTCGATTAATTTTTACAACCCTCTCTGTTACATAAAGATGATTATAAAACCTCTAAAATCATTGTTCAATTCAATTATTTATATAATAATGATAGGTATAACCTATCATTATACTTGAGGTGATTCCAATCGAATTACGACAACTTGAATACTTTTTAGCTGTTTCAAAAGAATTACATTTCACAAAAGCAGCTGAAAAATTAAATATTTCACAGCCTTCACTAAGTCAACAAATACGTGCATTAGAGCATGAAGTAGGAATGCCACTTTTCGATCGAATTGGTAAAAAAATATCATTAACTGAAGCAGGGAAGATTTTATTATCACATAGTAAAACCATTTTTCATGAAGTCGAACAAGCTCGTTCAGCTATTCAAGACCTAAACGGATTACAGCAAGGTTCCTTAACAATAGGGGCTTTGTTAACCGTCGTAAATTATTTACTACCAACAGCTATTTTAAATTTTAATAATTTATATCCTAATATAGAGCTTTCTGTATTAGGGCTTCGTACAGGAGATATTCGTGAAAAATTATTACAAAACGAACTAGATATTGGAATTACATTTCTCCCGGTGCAAGATAAAGAGATTATCTCCATCCCTCTATACAAAAGCGATCTTACATTGGTCGTGCCCACTGGTCATCGATTAGCTGAACGTAATCATGTATCTATTGCTGAATTACAGAACTACCCTTTAATTCTTTTACCTAAAAATTTCTTTTTAACCGAACTAATTACATCTCATTGTCAAAAGTTAAACTTTAAACCAAGGCCAATTTTAGAAATTAGTACGATGGAATCTTTAATCCAAATGGTTTCCAAAGGAATGGGAATTACAGTGTTACCCAAACCATATATAGACTTTTTACAAAATAAAAACATTCAAGCTATTAAAATAGAAAACCCTACTCCAATAATTGAAATAGGGCTAATTTATAGAAAAGATAAATATATGTGTGCTGCAACTCGAGAATTTATTGAGCAACTAAAAATCACAGTACGTTCTTTCCAAAACTAAGCAAAAGAGATTATCCTATGAAACCGTTTCACAACAATTTAGTAGAATAATCTCTTTTCAAAACAAAGTAAACATTATATTTAACTCTTATAAACTTTAATGTACCTTTTTAGATATTGGAATATATTTAGTAAAATATGCACCAACTAGCAATAATACAATTGAAAATAACCAAGTAAAAGCACCGCCAAAATGAAACCAATATGCAAACATATTTAAGATTGCAAGTGAAAAGAAGCAAATAGAAGTTACCGCACTTTTCAATCCTTTTATCCCAGACTTTTTTCTCTTTTGATAAGCAATATACATCGCAATGACAAGAAAAAAGATAAGAACAAATGGTAACATAACTTTTAGTATTGATAATCCCTCCAGTATAAATGCACTCTTTACATCACCATCTTATCCCATTTATCTTTTAGGTATCAATTCATTCTTATCTTCCTTCCAAAAGTCAGTATAAGTTTTATTTTTAAAGTTCACGTTCACCTCAGAAAACGGCATACTTCCTCCAACTTTCAATGAATACCAGTCGTTTAAAAGTGGTGATCCGAAACAAATCTTCATTGTACGATCATGTAAATCGAATAATACAGAATGTAAAGTTCCAAACCATTCTTCATAGTTATGCACAGTAAGTCCAGCAGGATATTCTTCTTCTACTAACTTTTTTAAAGACTCTATGCTTACTTGTTCACATCTATTTAAATGCTCATGTAAAAGGTGATATCTCTTTGTTGATTGTTCTAATTTCCTATTATTTAATTTCTGAATTGATGAACTAACTGCATGGTTTGTTGATACAATAAAAGCTTGTTTTTCACCATCAATCGTTATTGTGGATTTATGACCGTCAAATATTTCAATATATGCTGCATTTAAAGGATCAGCTATTATTAAATTAATATTACTAGCAATTGGGATTTCTTCTATTAGTAACTTAGCTTCCTGCACATTTTTACATTTCTCCAACAACAATCGAATTACCGCAAAACATTGTAAACCACCCACCATTGGCTTTCTTAAACCTGCAATATTTCCTACTGGTTGACCACATGCTGAAAATGTAACAGCTAATCCATGCTCGTTTATCCCTTCCGTTCGGCCAAAATATTGAGTAGAAAAGCCACTATGTGCATACGCACCTTCAACATGAGTTGAACAAAAACGCATATCATCTATTACTGGTGACAAATCATAATTCCTTAATACATATGTGTGCTCTAAATCGGTCTTTTTAGGTAATACTGCACAATGACTACAACCTGCTTTCAATAGTGTTTGATAGTAATACATCATATTTTTTGAAGGAATTTTTAACACTTCACAAAACCCCTCAATTTCTTCATTTATGCCTGGACAATGTTTGTTTAGTATATTTCTCGATTCTGTCCAATGGTTATTAGATATTACATTTTCTTCGTGTATAAATTGCGGGATGAGATACGGATTTTGTTTCACGAATTCCCCTTGTTGCTTTCCAATCTCATAATAACTTCCTTTTAATGATGAAAAATACCCCTTTACTTGATACATCAAACTCCCCCTCACATTGGATATATCCATATCGTACCAAATGGATTTCATTCATCCTTGATGTTTTTTACTATCTTTCTTTAACACCATCCCATTTTAATATCTCCACTAATAATTATTTACTAGACAATTAAAGTTTTGTTAATATTGCTGTAATAGCTTTATTTCAAAATAAAGTAGTTTGGATATCAAATGAGCAAAATACTTTGTTAAACCCACTTATAAGCAATCATCTAATTCATGAAATCAAAAAACTTATTTATCAAAATAAAAGGAGAATTTATGTATGAGTAGTTGCAAACCAATTGATAAATTAACTATTGAGGACCTAAAACAAAACCCCATTTGGGAATGGGCAATAGATGAAGAGGAAAACGAAGAACATGACGAAACATGGGTAAAACCAGCGGCAACTACTAATTTTACAGAAGAATTAAACGGTTCAATCGTACTAGGCGAATTATTCTTACATAATGGTGAAAAATTCCCTATGATGTGTGAAATTGATATTGAAGGTGACGAGGCCGTAATTCGTTCTGTTGTTTATTATAAGGAAGCAAAAAATGAGTATATTGCTATAGAAGATATTGTGAAAACGGTCGAAATGCCGTTATCGATTATTATTAATCTTACAATTCATGCAGAATCCAAAACCTTACGCTTCACTGCACATAAAGTAGATATTTATAAAAATTCAATAACGACTAATTTTAATTAAAGTTGGCCGAAATAAAGAAAACAATTATGAAATACAAACTGGGGAATCATTAACGATTCCCCAGTTTTTTAAACTATATTAAAGTATCCCCTTTTCCACTAAAGTCTCTGCGATTTGAACTGAATTCCAAGCCGCACCTTTTAATAGGTTATCGGAAACAATCCAGAGGTGGAATCCGTTTGGCGTATCAGGATCTTTACGTATTCTTCCGACAAATGTATCTATTTTCCCTTCTGCATATAATGGCATTGGATACAGCTGTTCACTAGGGTTATCCTGCAAAATAACACCTGGTGCATCCATTAGTATTTCCTTGATTTCCACAACGCTTGCTTCTTTTTCCAGTTCTATATAAACCGATTCTGAATGCCCCGATACAACTGGAACACGTACACAAGTAGCTGCCATTTTCAGGTTTTCATCTTCTAATATTTTCTTCGTTTCTTGAATCATTTTGACTTCTTCAAAAGTAAAATCATTGTCTGTAAATATATCTACTTGAGGCAGTACATTAAATGCTATTGGATAATGTTTTTTATCTTTTTTCACCGGTAATATATCACTCTTCACTTCTTCACCTGCAAGTATAGACTTAGCCTGCTCTTGTAATTCATGAATCGCATGAATGCCAGAACCCGATACAGCTTGATATGTTGAAACGATAATTCTTTCTAAACCGAATGATTTTCGAATCGGCTGAAGTGCTGTTACCATCTGTAATGCTGAACAATTTGGAACTGCAATGATACCTTTATGCTGTTTTAAAGTGTGCGCATTCACTTCCGGAACAACGAGCGGTACATCTTGCGCCATTCGGTACTCACTTGTGTTATCAATTACAATCGCACCACTAGAAACTGCATGAGTTACAAATTGTCTAGATACTTCTCCCCCAGCGCTAAAAAAGGCAATATCTACACCTTCAAAGCTAGTTGTTTTTGCCTCTTGTATAATTATCTCTCGTCCTTTGAATCTTACTTTCTTACCAGCGGATCGTTTTGACGAAAGCAATGTAACTTCAACTATATTAAACTTCATTTCATTCTCTAACAGTTCAATAATTTTTTGCCCTACCGCACCTGTAGCCCCAACAACAGCTACATGATAGCCCTTTTTGATCATCTTTTCTCCTCCAATATCACCTGAATGAATATTTCTACAATTTCATTTTATACAGAATTTAATCATTTGGAAAATTAAAATACATGATATAATCATTCACAAATCATGATAATAAAAGAGGGATCGCTTATGGAAATGAGACATGTTAAAACATTTTGCGCCATTGTGAAGTATGGTAATTTTTCTAAAGCTGCGCACGCGCTAGGTTATGCGCAATCTACTGTTACAGCACATATGAAAGCTTTAGAGAACGATTTACATATTCCTCTTTTCGATCGGTTAGGGAAAAAAGTGCTACTTACAAAAGCAGGTCATCAATTTCATCCTTATGCATTAGAATTACTTTCAATATATGAAAAAGCGCAAGAAATCCCCCAAAATACAGATTATTTAGAAGGTACATTAAGTATTACATCTAATGAATCATTAGCGGTATACCGATTACCACAATTATTACGTACTTACAAACAGAAAAATCCGAAAGTAAATATCGTACTTGAAACGAACACAAATGAACAAGCATTACAAAAATTACGTGAAGGAGAAACAGACGTTGTCTTCATAATTGGAGAAAGTATAGAACATAATGATTTTATTACGCGTACTTTTAGTAATGAAACATTTGGATGGATTTTACCAGCTTATTCCTCTGCACATGCAAATCCATTCCAGTTATTACAGGACACCCAGTTCATTTTTACAGAACAAAGCTGCGGCTATAGGCCAATGGTAGATCGTTTTTTACGTCAAAGCGGGAATATTCCAGATAAAACATTTGAAACTTCCAATGTTGAAGTCATTAAACAATCCGTTATGTGTGAGTTAGGCATTTCAATTCTTCCTTATATCGTTGTACAAGAAAGTTGTCAAAAAGAACAACTATGTTTTCAGCCTATCGAAACTCCAACAGTTATTCAAAGTCATGTAATCTATCATAAATCCAGATGGATTTCCCCGGTGTTACAGTCGTTTCTTTCCTTACTTGAACGAGACTAAAATATTAAGACGTACATATAAAAAGAGTAATTGCCTAATAAGCAATTACTCTCTTTCATTAATTAGTATACTATTTATTAGTCTGTCCCCCACCTGCAATTAATTTACTACCTGAATATGTACCTTTGTTCATAAACACTTGATTAATTAATTCTTTTTGCTCAGCTTCCGACATTACTCCTTTTCCTTCTCCTAAATTCCCACTTTGTAATTTCCAAATCTTATTGTGATCTGCATCAACCTTTTCATATTTCCCTTGTTTCCATCGTTCTAAAATTTCTACATATGTACTTCCCTGCACAAGATCATTACTCTTTACAATATCAATTAAGCTTTCAATCCGCTCTTGTGTAATAAAAATATAGCCCCACTTTTGATCAGCTTTCGCTTTTTGATGTGCCATTTCATGTAATGCTGTCTGTATGTTCTCATCTGTCCATTTAAAATTTTTATTAAAACCACTATTTGGCAATGAATAATTGCCATTTTCTAAAAGCTTTGCATCTTCTACTTTTACGTTACTATCAGCTAATACTTCTACTGCTGGAGCAGCTGGTGATGTCTTTTTCGCAGCTGGTTTACTATTATTTAAATAATGCAGAATACCATATGTTAAACCTACTCCGATTACCGCCATACCAGCTATAACACCTATTATTTTCAAAAATGTTTTCATCTCGCTTGTTTCCTCCCAAATATCTCTGTTCTGACTACCTAATTATTTCTTATATAAAAACTGTTACTTCATTCAAAATATCGCATCCCCTATCATATTATTTATATATACTTCCTCATATTGTATTTCTTTTTCTTTAAAATTGAAAGAATATTCTGTTAAATAACGAAAATATTCTACAAATTTTTCCTTTATATTTATAAAGAAACAAAAAAACAACGAGCGCGTTCTACAACACTCGTTGTTTTTACTTTATGCACGATTTTCTTTTAACCATTTCGTAATAGCATCTAACCTCGAAACATCAAAACGTCTTTCTTCACACACGTTCAAATTTTTTGAGTTTCTCACTATTTCTAATTCATTATTTCTTACACTTTTCGCCTCAATTAATTTACAATACCCATCTGTAACAGTATTTAAATTTTCATAATAACGCTGAAACGATTTTGATATATGTAAATGTTTTTCAAAGTTTCTCCTTCTTTTCGTTTCATCAGATACTTTCCGCTTTCTAAGTTCTTCATCGTTCGTATATAAATAAAAATATTGATCCGGAAAACCAATTTCCCTATTTACCATCTTTTCTTTATAAAAATTTTCTATTAAAGATAATGGCTGATTAAATATATCAAAATGAAAGCACCAATTATAACTAAGTGGTTGATATATATCCCCATCGAGTATTACTAATTCATATTGCTCTGACTTCTGAACAGCTATATTCCAGCGCTCAACTTGTTTTTCAAAATACCATGTTCTATGTTCATTTTTTGGCCTTTCAAATAAAGAATTCACTTCAGGTATTATATAAGCACCATAATTCTTTTCTAATTCACGGCACGTGGTACTTTTACCAACAGCGCTTGCTCCCTCAAATGCTATTATCCCCATAGTTTCCCCCTCTTTCATTAACTAAAATTTCGTTGTTTCGCTTTTCTTCCCCATAACTTTCTCCATAAAACAATTGAAGCGATAGTGAGCATGATTGTTGTAATGATACTACCTTCAATTCCGAACGTGCCTCCATGCAATGTTTCTGGTCCATTTGTTATAGACTTAAAAATTGGAGTAGAATATACAGTTGTGCCACTAACTGCAAAGCCATATACATTATATTGAGCCCAGTTCCAAATTGAGTGCCATGCACATATTCCCCACAGACCATCTTCTTTCAATACGTATAAAGCTGCGAAAACACCCACTAATATTATATTCGATATAGATAATATTGTAATTCCCGGATTAAGTAGATGAAGAAATCCAAATAAAAATGAAGTTACAATTATTCCAACCCATATACGACTTCTAACAGAAAGAACCGGGAATAACCAACCTCGTACAATAATTTCTTCCGTTGCCCCTTGTATTAAAAATGCAACTAGAGATCCTACTATTCCTACTATTACTGTTGAGGTAATATGTTGTACTTGCAATTTCACACTCCCCATTAATAATAGTAGAATAACTGGCGTTGAAATAAATACAAACCCTATTAACGCACCTTTTAAATACTTTCTCATCCATTTCTCTTTCCAAAAGCCAATGGATGAAAAAGGTCTTTTTTCTACAAAACGAACCCATATAAATAAAATAAATATAGCTCCGCCAAACGTTAACACCATTCTAACATTGTCATAAATACCTTTCATGAATATCGTTTCAGCTTTTGGTAAAAATAACATAAATAACATAAAAAGTTCGCCTAAAGTCAAAAATATAATGGCTAATATTACAGCAAAGACTGGATGCACCTTTTTTCTCCCTGCTTTTGCTGCTTCAATTATTATAAATGAATTATTTTTCACTTTCTTTTCTCCTTTTATAATATTTAACTACTAACAGCTAACAACCATATTTTACCACAAAAAATGCGATATTAATATTTACTCTAAGTTTTTCTTACATGATTTTGCATAAATCCAAATTAGGAATAATATATAAATAAAAGAGGTGCCTTTGTGCCTTTACTATTATCACCCAGATTACTCAGTGGTATTACCAGCACTTGCTATTTCCCACCATTTGTTGTAAGATAGTAATTAAGGTCAATTTAACACTATATTTTCTTTGCATATTATCAAGTATCAATCAGGGACATTTTGTACTCCTTATGGGTTTTTGATAATATGTGAACTTTTATTTTCATTCAAATAAGGCCGATCATATTGTAATTTTTCTACTTTTAGGAGGCATTACCATGACATTAACAGGTAAAGTAAAATGGTTTAACAGCGAAAAAGGTTTCGGTTTCATCGAAGTTGCAGACGGTAACGACGTATTCGTTCACTTCTCAGCTATCACTGGCGACGGCTTCAAGTCTCTTGACGAAGGTCAAGAAGTTAGCTTCGAAGTTGAAGAAGGTAACCGCGGACCTCAAGCTAAAAACGTTGTAAAGCTATAATTCAAACAATAAAAAGGTTGTTACCAGCAAGGTTAACAACCTTTTTAATATATAACTAAAATTTTTTACATAAAAGGAGTGGTTACATGTATCGCAATCGAAAGAACGATGTAGCAGAAGTACCACCAGAACAAACCCCTGTTTGGGAATGTGAATCAGAGGATTGTTTAGGATGGATGAGAAAGAACTTTTCATTTGAAGAAGAGCCTAAATGCCCTTTATGTAAAAGTAGCATGAAAAGCGGAGAACGTTTATTACCTAAATTAGGTTAATTTATAATAAAAAAAACCTCTTTTAATTAAGAGGTTTTTTTTTATTATAAATTTATGTCTTCAATATCAGTTCGCACTATAGAATACAATAATGCATCGTGTTGCTTATTTCCTTGATGAATATATCCGCGCAATAGACCTTCCTTTTGAAAGCCGATTTTAGATAACATTCTACAAGAAGTAACATTTTCAGGATATGTAATAGCTCCAATTCTAAACAAACCCAAATCTTTAAACCCATAATCAATAATTTCTCGAGACGCTTCTGACGCATAACCATTTCCCCAATAACGAGGATGCAGGTCATATCCAATCTCAGATCGTTTACTCCATAATTGTAAATTGTTTAGTCCAATTGTTCCTATTAAAACGTTCGTTTCTTTTAACACAATTCCCCATCGTATTGCCTTTTTCTCAAAGTAATTTTTCGAAAAAGATTCGATCATACGTGAAGCTTGTCCAAACTCCGTAAAAGAATTCATACCGTAATAACACGTTACTTCATCCAATGAAAAGATTTCATATATTTTTTGACAATAAGATTGTTCTATTTCAACTAAACGTAAGCGTTCTGTTTCTAATATAGGAAATGCCATAGGATCACTCCTTTCTCTCTACTCATTCATTATATCAGAAAAAATATTTATAATTACTAAAGTCCTTATTGTTCCATAAATCAAACATTTCTAATGACGCATTCCCTCTTTATTCTATATACACGAATTGGATACCTTCTGATTACTACTCAAACATTACGCTATAATTTCCATAAATCGAATTTCAAATTATCAAGAACTGTAAAAAAAATTGTTTCTTCATTTTCTCCTTCCAAACAACCACCCTACCCCATACATTTATGGTAAAATATAGTTAATATATTATTTTATTGTGGAGGTGTAAATTTCCTATGTATATATTCATCGGCTTATCCCTCTTACTCATATTACTTATTTTTTTATTCGCAAAAAAATTCACACCAAACTCTTTCATGATGACTAACTTTAAAGGCAATAGCTTTAAGACATTTTCAATCGGTATTTTAATCGCTGCCATACTCTCACTTTCATATGGAACTTATCATGCAGTAACATATCAACCTAGTTATTTAGATATTAAATTAAAAAATCAAAACTACACTGTTTTCGGTAATGTAGGCGAATTCGGTTATTTCTCCGAAGAATTATTAAAAAAAGATACTGAAGTTCAACTATATTTCGTCTCTTGGAAAAAAATGCAGTTAAAAAATCCGGTAATACTTATAGAATATCCTTCAGGAAAACAAGAAACATGGAAGCCAAATATCGTATTAATACCGATAAGTAAATTACAAGAAAAACATGATATAAAAGATATTTATCAACTATCACCGTATTCATTTAAAGAATCTGGAGAAATAACATTAACAATAAAAGAAAACAATGTAAAAAACAATAAAATTTCCATTCAAATAAAATAAATAAAAACTGTTCCTTCATTTTGCTGAAGGAACAGTTTTTATTTATTCTACAGTATTATTTATTTAATGTAGCCATTATTTCATTGGCAATATTCTTTCCATTTCCAATACACGCACCAATTCCAACACCGTAATATGAGGCACCAGCTAAATATACATTTGGATAAAGATTTGTCATTTTTTCTTGCAATGCTTGAACCGCTTGATTATGTTCTAAATGATATTTCGGCATTAAATCTTTCCAATTTGTAACTTCAACTACTTCTGGTTCACCTTTAATTCCGAGACTCTTTTCAATATCATATAAAGCTACTCGTACTAATTCTTCTTCATTGTAATCCTTGATTGTTTCATATACCGGATTGGTACTCTTATAAAACATTCTAACTAATAATTTTTGTTTACCCGATGTATGTTTCCACTTTCGACTTGTCCATGTACAAGCATCACAATGTAAATCACTGTTTTCCGTTACAATAAACCCCGTACCGTCAGCTGGTAGTTGTTCATCTAGTATGTCAAATCCTAAATAAATACTAATAAGAGATGAGTTTTTAAATGTATTAAACTGCTCATTTAACTCATTAGACTGTAATAAAGTTTGCGCTATATCATGTGGAGCTGCTAAAACAACATAATCTGCTTGTATTGTTTCATGATTTGCAAAAGAAATCTCATATCGATCTTCTTGTTTACTTACAGCCATCGTTATAGCACCTTTTTTTACGACAGTTTCAGTCAGCACTTCTTCTAAGCGATTAATTATCGTAGATAGTCCACCCTTAAATGATACGAATTTTTTATTTCCTGCTGATTGAAATTGTTTTTTATTCTCTTCAAAACCTTTAATAATACTTCCATACTTATTTTTATAATCCAGTAAATACGGTAATGTAGATGCCATTGTAAGCTCATTCAATTTACCAGAATATACGCCTGAAAGCACAGGAGCAATTTGTCTTTCCACTAACTCTTTCCCTAAAAAGCTTTCTAAAAATAGAGCAAGTGATGTATCTTTCGTAAACTCTTTATTTTTCGTTATGAAATCTTTTAAAGCTACGATTTTCCCCTTCGTTGAGACTAGCGTACTGCTAAACAACGACCGGGCACTCATCGGTATCCCAAATATAGTATCAGAAGGAATTGGATGTAACATGTTTTCAGAATATATGTAAGAAATACCCGTTTCATTATATACCATTTCATTTTCTAAATTTAAATCTTTTACAAGTGGCATAACGTGTTCATTACGAGCAACGATTGAATCCGCCCCTGACTCCATAATGAAATCCTTTTCTTCCACACTATGGATTTTACCACCTAAATACTCTTCTTTCTCAATAAGAATTAAATTTAAATCGATATTATAATCCTTTTTTAATTTTTCTAAATAAAACATAGTAGAAAGTCCCGTTATACCTCCACCGATAACAACAACTGTTTTCATATGTGCTGCGCTCCTAACCGATACAATTAATAATTCCTTTTTATTATAACCAAAAGTCCTTATATTCGACTAGCAAGTTGCGCATTCTGTAAGAAATTAGACAATATATTTTAATATATTTTCAAATTACCTAATAAAAAAGAACTATAACATTTACAAACCCCGTCATAGTTCTCTTTATTTTAAAAACATAAAGTAATTGATTAATTTGTCTAGTTCTTGACTCAATGCCAATACTTTTTCATGTTGAATTCCATAATCCGATACTAAATATAAAAGTTCTTCTTTTTTTATTTCAATTACTTTTTCCAATTTCGCTAGTTCCATGTCGTTTTACATCTCTCCAAAAATAAAATGTATGTATTTCAGTATAGCCTACTTACATAATTAGTAAAAGTAAAATACGCATGTAAAATCTTACATATTTGAAAAAATAATATACTACTAACAAAAAAAGAAACTAGATTAAACATCCTTTTACAGATCATTAACGTTCATTAAGAATTAATAACATAACGGAATTTTTCTAATGTGATATCTTTATAATTTGGAGCTCTCTGTATATGATTAAAATAACTATATGAGAATTTAAATACATGACCAAAATCCCAATCGAATTCACTATAGTCTTTTATCCAAAATATATTTTCAGTTGGTAAAATATTTGCACGTTTAGATTGAATTAAAGGTAATCGATCTATAGGTGAGTGTAAAGTTATTTCCGTATTCAGCTTGAGCTTTTGGCTAGCTCTTAGTACGTACACTAGTTTTAACAGCGGACGTATCCCTCGTTGAAATATATCTATATGTCCTAAATCGTACATTATATTAATTGCGTGGGAGTATGTAAGCAAATGCCCAATTAAATCATGATGTGATTCCGCTCGATAAATACTATTAAATTTCGATAACTCATTTAAAATGAACTGAGATACTTGTGTTGGATTACTCAATTCACTTTGTATCTCCTCTTCAAAACTTAATTGTTTTACTTCTTTCGTCGTATAACCAATCCACGATCTACCTGGAATTGTTTTTCGAAATGATAAAATAAGAGTAGTAATCCCTTCAATTGCTTGATTATCACCCCATTTTTGTAGATCTTTCATAGCTAATAAACTTAATGACGCATAAATGACGTTATGCCCCACCCAATGAAGCTCATCAATCGTTTGTTCTAAAGATTTTATAATCATATTTTCCGCAATTTTAAAATCTATTTCTTTTTTATCATCAATCATCTCACCAATTTTTTTCTTGTTCAGCATCATCCTTGTTTGCGAATACATATTACGAGCTGCTTCTTCATCAATATTATTATCTTTCATAAAAAAATAACTAGCAATTGCAGCTGCTCCAAAATGTGCATGCCAAATATCATTTGTTTCTTTTTTACATTGAGAAATAATTGAAAGACCGCCTTTTAAAATACTTTTTCCCATTTTCTTACTCCCCTAATAAAAATCACTATATTTTCATCCTAAAGATGGTGTCAGGACAAATAAAATGTGATTCGATTCATCACTTTTATTCAAAAATCGATGCTTCACATTCGGTGGAATACGTACAACATCGCCTTCTTCTAAAAAATATTCTTTTCCCTCCAATTCCACATACACTTCCCCTTTCATAATAACAGCAATCTCTTCCTTATCTTCATGGGAATAATGGCTTTCTGTTGTGTTTGCTTGTTTATTTAAATCCATCATTAGCATTTCAATACGTGCTTTCATAAAATCAGGTGTTAATACATCATATACAATGTGATCATTGTTTTCCCGATATACTTTTTTTCGATCTTTTTTCTTAGAAATGAGCGAATCTGTATCAATATCGTTAATAAAAAGTGTAAACAGCGGTACATTTAATGCTTTTGCAATTAATTCCAAAACATTTAAAGAAGGATTAGCATGTCCTCTTTCAATTTGGCTAATTAACGACGTACTAATCCCTGCATAATCAGCGAATTCACGAATTGTCATATTATTTTTCTTACGATAACTTAATACTGTTTGTCCAAGCCTATCATGTACCATAGTAAAACTTCCTTTCGTCCATCATAATGCATGTTTCGTTGTCTTTGTGCTGACATACTAAACAAAGGCAAATAACCCTTCCCTATTATCTCCGGGACTTATATACTTACCTTTGTACATTATATCGTATTAAGTTTATTATAATAAACATTCTATCGGAGGGCCAAACTTTGAAATCACCTATTCTTTCATATTGCATCTTATTTTTTGGTGTATTCGCCTTATCAACTTCAGCTATTTTTGTAAAATTGGCAGATGCTCCTGCGACAATCATTGCTTTTTACCGATTATTCTTTGCCACACTAATTCTGTTACCGTTATTACTATTTAATAAAAATAGTCGAAATGAGCTAAAAACTTTAACGAAAAAACAATGGGCACTTGGATTCGTATCTGGGCTATTTTTAGCTGCACATTATGTACTATGGTTTGAATCATTACAATATACTTCTGTAGCAAGCTCTACAGTTATCGTAACGTTACAACCTTTGTTCTCAATGATTGGTGGTTATTTTTTATTTAAGGAGAGATTTACGAAAGGAGCAGTTATTGGTTGCCTCATCGCTATTTCAGGTAGTATCATCATTGGCTGGCAAGATTTCCAAATTAGTGGAGAAGCTTTATATGGAGATATTTTAGCACTTATCGCTGCCGGTATCATTACTGCTTATTTTTTCATTAGCCAACACGTTCGTAAAGATTTGTCACTTATACCATATTCGGTAATTAGTTATGGAAGTAGTGCTGGCTTTCTTGGCATATTTGCTTTCACGCAACAAGAATCTTTCATCCATTACTCTACACAAACTTGGTTGTGCTTTATTGGATTAGCTTTCATTGCTACAATTTTAGGACAAACCATTTTTAATTGGTTATTAAAATGGATAAGTGCTACTGTAATTTCAATGAGTATTTTAGGTGAAACAATTGGCACTTGTATACTAGCGTACTTTATATTACATGAGACCATTTCTTTACAACAAGGACTAGGAATTACCGTTATTTTTATTGGTTTAGTATTATTTTTATTGCAGCCAAATTCTAATAAAAAAGCATGACAGTATACTGTCATGCTTTTAACTACTAATTATGTACAATTAAACCATCCGGTCTAAAACGACTCATCATAATTTCATTAATAAACTTTCCGTGAGCTTTCAAATTCCCTATCTTTACTCCCTCTTCTACAAATCCAAATTTTTCATATAAAGCTTTTGCTTTTAGATTCGTTTCTAACACACCTAGTTCTACTCTCTCTAACATTAACCAATTATCAGCCAAATCAAGCATCTTCGTAAGAAGTGCTTTCCCAATTCCTTTATTATGATATTCACTATCAACCCCAATGAATAAATCGCCTGAATGAGATCTTCGTCCCGGACTTTGTGTTAAACCTACAAACCCAACAATTTCTCCATCATATTCTGCAACAAATTCAAATTGATTTGGTGCTAAATTTCGAATTCTATTTTCCATAGCTTCTACACGCATGCTAGGTAAGAAAACCATATACGGTAAAACGTCATCCTGTATACATATACGATGACTTGCTCTAGCATCTTGTATTTCTACTGCTCTAACATTGATCTCCATCTTGCTCTCCTCCATATAAATAACAATATATTTGTGTGTATTCTAGAAACGTTCATGAATGACCTTCTCGTCCGTATTTCTTTATGTCATTTTTACATAATTATTTCGATATAATACTTAATTTCCAAAAAGATTAACGACTATATGGATTTGGTTAACTTTTCACCTTGTTATATAAATCAAGCAAATTTTCAATCAGAATACCATTTAGTTTCATGCCGACTATATCACAATTTTCTATTTCAATATTTTTCAGATTACTATTACTTATAGTGCTACCTTCCAAATCACATTTATCGAATACAATAGGTTCCTTCTCATCTCCGAGACTTGTATTTTTAAATTGCACTCCACCTAAAGTCACCAAATTAAATTTACTGCCAGAAAGATTTAAATCTGCATATGATGACCTTCTAAAATTTATATTTCTAAACTTGGATTGACTTACATTACAATTACTCATATTCATATTCATTATAATGCTACCAACAAATGAACTGTTTTTTAAATTCACTTGATAATACTCTGTATTTGCTAAATTACAGTTTTCGTATTGACTATTTTTCATATCTTTATTTGTAACTACACTCGCTTTGTTTGAGCTTGTTTTTATTCTTTTCACGTAACAATACTCATCTTCCGATTCAAAAATCATTTGGTAACCCATCTTTTTATAAAAGTGATGATTGTTAATTTGTCTACTAGATGTTTCGAGATCCCAAATCTTTATGTTCGGATATTCCTTTTCTATTAATTTCATAACATGTGATCCAATTCCTTTTCCTTGATAAACAGGATCTACAAAAATACGATCAATTCGACCGTACGACTTACCAGAAATCGTAACTATTATCCCTCCGATTATTTCTTTATCCATTACAACTTTGAAAGAATCCAATTCTTCAATGGAATATTCCATCATTTCAACTGAAGAATATCCTGGCGGTTGAATGTTATAATCAATGACATCATCTTGGCCGTATAGCCATTGTTTTGCTTCTGCATCAAATGTTCTTTTCATTATTTCTGTTAATTTCTCAGCATCTAAAATTGTAGCTTTTTCTATAGATATTTTCGTCATTTTCGTTTTCCCCTTCATTATTACAAACCAACCATTTTTGTGAATGGCATAATTATCAATTCACTTTTGTTTTTAATGCTTTTCCCATTATTACATATGGAACATCATTTTTACTTGGATGAAATGGTTCTAATACATTTACCCAATCTAATCTTTCATATAACGAACGTGCTTTTTCATTGTTTATTTGTGTTGTTAAAACACTCGTTCTATTTGGAATCCCTTCTAATAATTCATTATGTAATTTCGTTCCAAGACCTTCATTTTGATATTGTGGGTGGACTGCTAACTCTACAAATTCAAAACAATCTTGTAACCATTCGTCTACTTGCTCTAGATGTAACGCTTCTCTCATTAATTGATTATAGTACTGTCCCTCGATTGAGCGATAACCATAAGTAAAACCAACTACTTCATTTTCATCATTTATTGCTACTATACCTTTAAAACCTGTATATTCTATATGCCTGTTCATTCTCTCGATCATTTCATTGAAATTTGTTTTCTCAAATACTTTACAATACAAATTTGCCATATTCTCAATTAGGATCTCATCTTTTTCAATGCTTATGAACTTCACTTTATTACCCCCTATTAAAACATTTATATCCTTAAATTTTTAAAAACAAAGAAAATTAACACTAATCACCCTCTTTACTATTAAACTACAAATCACCCTATATTTTCCACGATTACTTAGTATTAATGAATAATAAAAAGAGACCATGTAATATAAACATGGTCTCTTCTTTTATTCATTTTCAATTTTATCCCGCTATTTGCCGGGCAGTAAGACCCCCACCTCAAAATTCAGCGAAAGCAAAGAAGTTAGGTGGGGGTCGGGCTAATAATCAGCGGGGGCTGACACCCCACTGATTAAAGTTTCACTTTATATAATTAAAAATTAGATATTACTTAAGCCACTCGTTGCAAGTATTACTTAACTGCTGTAAATCTTCTATAAATTGACTCGCATCATATCCATCACAAACCGAATGATGTACTTGTAATGAAACTGGTAGCATAACCTTGTTTCCATCGTTAAAATATTTCCCACAAGTTATAATTGGCAATAGAAAATTTTCATCATTATTAATATTAAGATTAAATCCAGTAAAACTAGTCCAAGGTATGCTAGAAATCGGAAATACATTAGGCGGAATATTTTCTTTCGTGAAAAGACCATGAACACTAGCATAGCATCTCATATCGTCTTCATAATTATTATAGAAAGTGCGGAAATCACTTGAATAATCCGTCCATATACTTGAAAAAGACTTATCATCTTTATGAAAGATTGTATAACTCGGTATCATTTCCTCCCAATAGCCTACAACTCCTTCATCGTTAAAACATGTTCGAAATTTTTTATGATTATTTACTACTCTAGAAATTAAATATATAAAAACGGGATAAAATTTTATTCCCTTTTGATATACTTCCCCTAATAACATCGTGATATCAACATTCACAGTCATACTAAATGTACATTTCAACTTTAAATAATGCTCAAAATGCTGCTCTCTATTCCAATCTTCTCTATCAATTACATGAAACTTCATTCTAATAGCCTCCTAAAATTTTCTTTTTATTTTAGAAGGCTAATTCCCTTGCTTTCACCATAATTGTTCACTCCTAACAGTTTACATTTGACCCTAATTATTTATTTATATAACATATGTAAGAATCAATTCACATATTTCTGGAAATCCATCCACATACTATAGATAAATCAAATGAAATTTGGAGGATACATACATGAATGACAAAAATATGAATAAAAAAGAACATGTTACTGAAAACACTACATCTATTCAAAATAATAATACTGCAAACCTTACTATCGAAGAACAAGCAATGAACGGCTTATACGGAATGCCCGAAACAACAATTGAAGATGCTGATCACGCTGCAGCTGATGATTTGACTTCAAAAAATTAATTAACTACATTGAAAAAAGCCAAGGGAAATATCCTTGGCTTTTTTCACTATGCATCCACCTTTTGTATTTCTTCACTCTTTCTTGAAAGTTTACCTGGCCAAAAAGCAAATCGACCTAAAACTACTGTAATCGCGGGTACAAGTAACGGTCTTACGATAAACGTATCTAGTAATACGCCAATTGCAGTTACAATACCAAATTGAACTAATACTTGAATTGGAAGTGTACCTAACACAGCAAAAGTTCCTGCTAAAATTAAACCTGCCGATGTAATAACACTACCTGTTTGTATTACACCATTTTTTACTGCATCCAAGTGATTTTGTGTCTTTCTGTTTTTCCATATTTCTGAAACCATAAAGATATTATAATCTTCACCTAAAGCAACTAAAAATACGAATGCGTACAACGGTATCGCACCTTGAATGGCCGGCGCTCCCATACCGTAATGAAGTAATATCCATCCTGCTCCTAACGCTGAGAAGAATGATAGGACAACAGTTACAATTAAATAAATCGTCGCAACAACCGATCGTAAATAGACAAGTAATAGTAAAGCGATAATGCTAATCATTACTGGAATAATTACTGATTCATCACGTTCCGTAATTTGCTTTGTATCATATAATGAAGCTGTTTCTCCACCAATCCACAATTGCTCTTCAGCATTACTAATCCCAGCATCTTTTAATACTTTTTCTACATTACTTTTCAATTTAGGAATTTGATCTAACGCTTCAATTGAGTATGGATTTTCCGCTAAAGAAACTTCATACATTTGTATTTGCTTATTTTCTTTTCCCTCTTTTGGCTCTTTCACTGTATTTACGAAAGAAAATTTCTCTAGTTCTTGTTTAATAGGAAGCTCTTTGCCTTTCGTATCAACAACAACTTTTACTGGTGCTAGTTCACCAGCTGAGAAATGATCACTAATTAACGTAAACCCTTCACGAGAAGGCATATCCTTTGGAAACGACTCTAATAAGTCATATGTGTATTGAATACGTGGTACGAATGAAGCCAATCCGCCTAATACAAATACAGTTAGCATAATTATTGTCCACGGTCTTCGTACTACAATATCTCCAAGTTTTTTACTAAAGGAGCCTTTTGATTTTTCAACTTTTACAGCTCTCTTTTTCTTTCTTGCAAACTCCTCATTCATTGAAGTTGTTCTCGGTATAAACGGGAAAAATGCAATTCTACCGAAAATTAATAATAGTGCTGGTAAAATCGTTAAAGCCGCGATTCCCATTATAAATACAGCAACACTAAATGGTACTGCAAATCGATGAAAGGCACCATAATGAGCAAGTAGTAATGTTCCTAATCCAAGTACAACAGTTAACGCACTCATTATTATTGCACCGCCAGATGCTTTAATCGCAAGTTGCAATGCTTTATATTTACTTTCTTCTTCTAACAAGTACTCTCTATATCTCGAAATTAAAAATAGACAATAGTCCGTTCCAGCGCCAAACAATAATACTGTCATAATTGATATCGCTTGGGCATCTACTTTAATCCATCCGTGATCAGCTAAAAAACCGAGTGTAGGACTAATAATACCGTATGCAAAGCCAACAACAAGTATAGGTAAAATCGCTAAAATTGGTGAACGATACAGTAAAATTAACAAAACTAACACTAGTAGTACAGTAGCCACTAACAATTTCACATCTGCTTGACTAAATAAACTAACTGCATCCGTTTGAATACCTACAGGTCCTGATAATCGAACATGTAAACCAGATTCACTTATTTTTTGTTTAAATGGATCTTCATCCACCTTACTATTCACTATTTTTCTAAACTCTTCAAGATTTCCTTTTAATATATCTGTACCAGCAGATTTATTAAAAAATACCGGTGTAACAAATGATGTACCATCTTTTGATGCACTTTTTGATAATACTTGCTCTGGGATTGTATCAAATGGTGGTAACGTTGATTGTTCTTTTAAAGGACTAGCTTTTAACTCCTTATAAACATCTTGTATGAGTTTATAATCCTGTGACTGTAATCCACCATCTCTATACCATACTACTAACAACGGATTCCCTGCATTATTCGGAAACTCTTTTTTCATAAGCGCTTCCGCTTGCTGTGACATAGCTGTTTCAGGTAAATTTTTCGGATTCGGTTCTTTCGTACTGTTTACTTGTGGTAACGTAAATGAAAGTAATAATGTAATAAGAATCCACACCGATAAAGTGATCCACTGCGTATTTCTCCCTGCTACAAGCCTCCCTAACATATGTAACGGGTGCTTTTTCATAAAAACCCACCTTCCTTTTTTCCTCCATTATTAATTATATATACTGGTCGGTTAATTAATCAAGAATGATTGAAAATTATGTTATAATTATCTCAATTATAAATGTCAGGAGCGAATGTATTTGGAACAAAAACAACGTCCTCTCGGAAGGCCGCGTCAAAATAAAAATACAAAATCTACAAAAGAAACCATTTTAGAAGTAGCAACCCGCTTATTTCTTACACAAAATTATCAAGTCGTTTCTATGGATGAGGTCGCAAAAGTTTGTGGTGTTACGAAAGCAACTGTCTACTATTACTATTCAACAAAAGCCGATTTATTTACCGCTACTATGATCGAAATGATGGTACGTATACGTGAGAATATGTCTCAAATACTCTCTACAAACAAAACTTTAGAAGAAAGATTATTAGACTTCGCTAAAGTTTACTTACACGCAACGATGGATATTGATATGAAAAATTTTATGAAAGATGCAAAACTGTCGTTATCTGAAGAACAATTGAAACAATTGAAAAATGCTGAAGATAATATGTATGAAGTACTAGAAAAAGCACTCGATAATGCGATGCACATCGGAGAAATTCCGAAAGGAAACGCTAAATTTGCGGCTCATGCTTTCGTATCTTTATTATC
Organism: Bacillus sp. PSXD-155; assembly: GCF_049310765.1. Lineage (NCBI taxonomy): Bacteria > Bacillati > Bacillota > Bacilli > Caryophanales > Bacillaceae > Bacillus > Bacillus sp. PSXD-155. The sequence continues at coordinate 34,660 of NZ_JBMOWC010000022.1, forward strand.
AATTGGGAATTTTAAAGATGAAAATCACAATCCTATTCTTGCAAATATAGATGAATTAGCACAAGAAATCGTTTCTTTTTATTGGAACGGATTAGGTCATTCATATTAAACTGATTTGCTTTAATAAAAGAGCATGTTTGAATTTTTTCAAACATGCTTTTTTATCATTTAAGTGTTTTATTTATATACCAACAATTAGACTACACTTTAGCATCCATTATTAAAAAATTATTATCTTTACCTTTTACAAATTTTGAAGTTGAATCTTTATATTCCGCTTACTTAATCCCCCATGGTAACAAACTACAGATTCAATATGTAAATTTAAATACTTCTTCAAAGACTGCCGTGCTTCCATAATATTTAAAGTTGTTGGGGCATGAATTCCTCCTAACACTCCATTCACACTATACATCGAGTCTCCAGCGACAAGAATTTTGCTTTGTTTCAAATATAAACTAATATGACCCGGAGTATGCCCTGGAGTATGAAGAATTAGTATTCCACCGCAATACGGAAGTTCTTGCCCGTCAATCACAGTATCACTCACTTTTCCTTTTGGTCGGTTCTCTATATTTCCGTCCTTCAATAAAGGTAAATCCCCCTCGATATATGGCTTATCTAGTTCGTGCGCATAAACTTTAATATTACTTCGACAGCGCTGCAACAACTCCGGAAGACTACCTATATGATCAATATCCTGATGCGTCAAAATCACGACTTTTAACTTATCAAATGATACCCCAACCTTTTCCATCTCTACTTGTATATCTTCAATTTGTCCTGGGAAACCCGTATCTATTAATACTGCCATTTCATTATCCCATAAAAGAATTGGATGAATAACAAATTCTTGAAATTCAAGTTGTAACATTTCTATCCCTTTAGCGATCTCCATACAGCCATTCTCCTTTATATTAAAGTTTGAAAATATGTACGAGTAAACTGAAAATATAAAGTGAAACTTTAATCAGTGGGGGTTTTACTACCCGGCAAATAGCGTGATAAAGCTCCTCTATCTTATAATATGTTTTGTCATACCAATAGAGAATGCCTCAAACCCTATAGATTCATAGTAAGATTGCAATTTTTCTACACACATAAGTTGTGGAATAACCTTGTTTTGTTCACAGTGCTGGATTAATCGTTCCACTATTTCTTTCCCAATACCAATGGACTGATATTTTGGCAATACACATACACCACAAATAACGCCTGTTATTACTCCATCGGATATAACACGCCCCATCCCAATTAATTGTTCCTCTTTAAATGCATATATTGCATACCAACTATGTTTACACATTTGTTCCAATTCATTAACTGTTAATTTAAGAGAATTCCATCCTAAAGATTCGTATAAGAATAATAATCCATTAAAATCTGTAGGATGTTCACTTGTGTAGCGTATACTATTTTCCATGTCAATACTCCCTATTCTCAGGCTTGTTTTTATTTCATAAAATTTCCTTTACACAAATCTGATCGATGTAAAAATAACTAGAACAAACTTCAATAAGAAAGATAGAATTCCTTCTCAATATAAAATAAAAAGAAGTTATCTCACTTAAGATAACTTCTTTTATATAAGACTCTCATTATATTATCAACCAAAAAATATACAACTGCATACGATTAGCACAAACAAAACTAATAAACCATTTGAGAAATAACCCATTAAATACTACCCCTTTATTAAATTATGTAAAAGATTTTATCATAAAATGATTTACAACTTAATAACTGAAAAAGACATTGTATTCATTAGTTATATATGTTAAGTAATATTTTATTTTCGGGTATATTCTGCTTAACTTAAACCACTTCCCATTCCCTTATACTTAAGTTCTGATAACTTCAGAACAATACATAAAGAAGACCTCAACTTATTGACGTCTTCTTTTCAACTACACTAATAGCTAATTCACGTTTTTTTCGAATATATATAGACCCTTCACTAACAGAGACATATATGAAATGTATTCTCACTACATAAACATCTATAATCTGATTATCAACATCCTTATAACCTTTTAATCTCATCCTCGGTTATTCTAATAGCTTTCTTGTTCGAAAAGATATTTTTAAAAATTCCTACTCCCACAATTAATAAACCTATACCAACTAATTTATTTATTTGTAATGGAATGCTCTCCATTCCAAATAATCCAAATGTATCAATACATAACGCAACGACCAATTGAGTAATAAGACTAATTAGCACCGTATATGCTGGACCTAAACTCTTTATTGCACCCATTATACAAATAATTAACCCGATGCCAAACAGTCCACTTACATAAAACAAATAATTTGCAGTATACACTTTAATGCTAATACTGTTTTCTGTAATGATATAAAATAGAATAGAACTAATGAGACCTATTCCAAGGACACATGTAGTCGTTAACCACTGTCCTACATTTTCATTTACTTTTGCATTAAAAACAGATTGTAAGCTAATTAATATTCCTGCTAATATAGCTAAACTAAATCCAATCAAAATCTTCCTCTCCCTTTCATTGCTCATATATATTATCTTTAGCGACTTCCTTCATTCTAGAAAAATCTTTAATGACAATAACTCCATTACTTTTTTCAATTAATTTTTCATTATAAAATCTTTGTAATACCCGAATTACGTGCCTATAACTTCCCCCTATAAAGTCTGCAATACTCGTTACCGAAGTCGTATCCAAATCCCCTTTGTACATATTTCCGTTACTATCTGTTGAAATTGAAAGTAAATAACTAGCTACACGTACTTCTACAGGATAAAGTAAATTAAGAGCAGTAAAACGAGTCGATATTTTTAACGTGTTCGCAATGTTTTCAAGTAAGAATTTCATAAATATAGGATCATGTAATAACTTGTTTCTAATAACCGTATTAGAAATGGAAATCGCTACAACATCTGAACAAGCTTCAACGACATTATGTGCTTTGCTATTTTGAATTAATTCAATATCACCAACAATTGCGAGTGGATTGATAAAGCGAAGGATTAGTTTCTTCCCTTCAGGTGTAATCGTATAAACTTTTACTTTACCTTTAACAACAAAATATAAACGATCCATTTCGTCATCTATATTGCAAATAAGCTCGCCTTTTTCAAAATGATTTAATTGAAAATATGCTGTATCTATTTCTGAAAAAACCTCGAGCGTTTTATTGATTTTCAAATAATGCGTAATTAAACCTGATCTATTCTCCATATTCATTTCCTCCTTTCATTTACATATTAAATACAACAATACCTATAATCATTACTATTGTTCCCACAATATGATATCTCTCCATCTGTATCTTTTTTATATGAAACAGTCCTTTCATTTCAATAACTGTTGCCGTTAACAATTGAGCAACCATTAGTGTGCCAGCTGTCAATGTAACTCCTAGTGAATATATCGCCATAGTTTCTGCACAAATAATGAATCCACCAAATGCACCCGCTACTAAATATATTTTTTTTACACTCTTTAAATCCGTTACTTTCTCTTCTTTCTTTAACAAAAATACAGTTGTTGCAATAATGAATCCAATTAAATGGGTTATAATACTCGTCGACCATATACCGATATGTGAACTAAGTTTCGCATTAAAGGTTCCTTGAAGTGTTATAAATATCCCCGCAAAAACAGCAAATAGAATACCTTTCAAAAAATCATCTCCTCATCCTTTATTTCTGACTTAATTAAAAACCATCATCCTATAATGGCAAAAGGACAAATGTCACATCACTATGAAAATAACTTGGAATGAAAAAAACACACCTCAAAAATGCGAGATGCGTTTTTTAATTATTTGTATATAATGTTTTATAAATAAAATTACGCTACATTAAAAGATTTCTTTTTCATAACAAACTTTGCAAATAAGAAACGTACAAGCGGTCCCATAATAATTAATTGTAATGGATATGCCATTATGAAATTTTTAATAAAAATCGAAAAATAAATTGAAACAAATGAATCTCCTTGTAGTCCACCATGTAAATGCATCATAGCCATACCGAAAAATGACATAAAGAACACCATTCCGATTACCATAGTTGTCGCCATTGCAACGATAATATTTATTTTCTTAGATTTATCAAATGGCAACATGAATACAATTTTTTTCGCACAAGGTCCAACTATACTTATTTCAATTAATAGCGCAATAATAAAGCCAATTAATAGTTCTAATGCAATCTCTTTAATATAAATTGGTCCTCCTATTTCATTCATTAGTAAATTGTAAAACGTCATTACGATAACCATTCCAAGGCACATCATCATGCCAAATTGGAGGTTTTCTTTTCTTGTTGTTGGCAAATTTCATCATCCTCTCTCTTTGAGTCTTTGTCATTATATCGACATTGGAACCCCCTTCGTAAGTGAACATTTTGTGAACAAATTTAAAACGTTTTCATGTGTTTTCTTTACTTTCAACTCAAATTCTCACTTTTACTTATAAAGGTTTTATATATTTCAATGTTGAATTACTAAATTTAACATTGCATTACATTATTACTAGGAGGATAACCATGAATGAAGCAGAATTTTACGCATATCACATCGTAACAAGGAAAAAAATGCATATTGGACAAATGATTCCTTTTAACAAAAATCAACAAAATACTCTATATCACTTCTTTTTTGAAAGAGAACAATTAAATGCTAATGGTGAAGATGGCATACAAATTTTAAATAATCACTATAAAAATGACGAATTACATATAAATAATGAAAATGCTAAAGTAGTTATGAGTTATATGGATCAAACAATTAGAGCAGTTAGAGAAACAATTGTAGAAATGGTTAGACTACAAGAATTCCCTGAATACCCTTCCAGGTTATCTTGTTTATACGCTTCAAAAAGCTATGAAGATGCTTTAAAATGGAAAGCATTATTTGATTCTTACAATCGAGAAGTTTTACAGATTGTTAAACTACGAGTAATCGGAAGTTCTTTTGAAGGTGACGGGAATCTTTTACCGAAAGAAGATGGTATTCCTTTTTCTCAAAAAATCGAACAAGCTAGAAAGTATTGGAAAGGAAATATTAGAAATGAGCTTCCTGAGCTACTGATTAATGGAGAAATTGAAGTGGTGGAAATTATTGATGACTTTTCCTCAATTCATATTTAATTTCTAACTAAATCATATAGGATGGAGATTACAATGAAGAAAAAAGTATACTTCAATCATGATGGCGGCGTAGATGATTTAATTTCATTATTTTTATTACTTCAAATGGAAAACGTTGAACTTACCGGTGTATCTGTTATCCCAGCAGACTGCTATTTAGAACCCGCAATGTCTGCAAGTCGTAAAATTATTAATCGCTTCAGCAAAGATAATATTGCAGTAGCCGCTTCAAACTCTCGCGGGCAAAACCCGTTTCCGAAAGACTGGCGGATGCATGCATTTTATGTAGATGCTTTACCAATTTTAAATGAGTCTGGAAAAGTTGTAACACCCATGGCAGCAAAGCCTGCACATCACCATTTAATAGAAACACTTCTACAAACGGAAGGAAAAACAACTTTATTATTTACCGGGCCCCTAACTGACCTTGCTCGTGCGTTATATGAAGCTCCCATAATTGAAGATAAAATTGAATGTCTCGTTTGGATGGGTGGTACATTTCTTACAGCAGGCAATGTACATGAACCAGAGCATGATGGAACAGCTGAGTGGAATTCGTTTTGGGACCCTGAAGCAGTAGCTCGTGTATGGGATGCAAAAATTAAAATCGACTTAGTGACACTAGAAAGTACAAACCAAGTTCCGTTAACTATAGACATACGTGAACAGTGGGCAAAAGAACGAAAGTATATTGGTATGGATTTCCTTGGTCAATGCTATGCAATGGTTCCCCCCCTCGTTCACTTCTCAACGAACTCTACCTACTATTTATGGGATGTACTAACTACCGCGCTTGTCGGAAACACTAGCCTTGCAAAAACTGAAACGATTAATAGTATCGTTCATACATACGGACCAAGCCAAGGACGTACAGAGGAAACTGCTAATGGACGACCTGTAAATGTCGTTTACGATGTAAAACATGATACTTTCTTCGAGTATATTACTGAATTAGCAAAGAAAGCTTCTACTTGAATCACTATCTATACGAAAAATAAATAGATTGAAATCACTTCAGACGATGAACCCCCATATTTAGAATTTGGTTGAAACTACATATTTAACTATTGAAAAGAGTATTGAATTAAATTTCAATACTCTTTTTGTGCAATTTAATTATATTGGATTAATGTAGTGTCTTATTGATTATTCATTTCATAACCATTGACAAAATAAGTTATTGTTTCTAACTCATCTTCATTTAATTCTCTATCTAGTTCTTGTTTATACGCTGCCTTTATCTTCTCTTCATCACCTTTATGAGCTTCTGTATAAGTTCCTACTGTTTTTAACATACGAATCTCTTGTAAAAACTCCTCTCGATTTATCGCTTCCCCATGAGAGAGAATATATGTCTCAGCATCAAATTTCTCTAATTCATCTATCAATTTAAACGTTCTTTTCGTCGTATAGTTCCACTTCGAAGAAAAAATATCTGCATATATACAGTCTCCTAAAAATAATATCTTTTCTTCTTTCACGTAAATAACAACTGAATCATGTGCATGATCTCCGCCCACATGTTTTAACACGCATGTCACTTCACCAAGATCTAATTCAATTTGATTCTGGAACGTTAAGGTCGGAGGAATAATGTTAATATTTCTCGCTTTTTCTTCAAACTCTTTTTTTATGCAATCCGCACAAAATGCAATTTCAGTACCCTCTTTTACGCGTGCATCCAACGCTTCATCTGTCCATTCATAAGATACTAGTGACTGCATTTCTTTTTTCGTTTCAATATGCGCAATAGTTAAAGCATTTTGTAATACAGGCAATCCAAAAATATGATCCCAATGCCAATGCGTTAGTGCTACAAAATCAGGATTCGATACATTTTTTTCTTTTAACATTTCTAAAAATAATTGTGCATGTTCTTCTGAATTCCCTGCATCAATCATTAACGTTTTTTCTTGTCCAACGACCATTCCTAAGATAGGTCTATCTGTTTCAGAAACAGGTGTCATATACCAAAATGAGTTTCCTATTTTTTTAATTTGTTGCATAACCAATTCCCCTTTTCATTTTCTCACTTAAATTTAATATATAAATTATAACGAATCACTACTTTTTTCTCTATAATCAAACACAATTACTTGGACTAATCTAACTTTCCTTTTCGTAAGCTAAAAATAAGGGAATAGAATCGGAGTGTGATACTATGGAACGTTTATGGATTCCAATGATTGTAACATTTTTTTCGTTCGGTGGATTACTTTTAGGAGGTGCTGTTGGAGTAGCAACACGCCAACTCATTGAAGAAAAGATGCATCGTTTATACGCATTATGTGGCGGTATTTTGTTTGGGTTATTGTCACTTGAAATTATTCCTGAAACATTTTCAAGCTATGAAATGATTGGACCTATACTTGGTATAGCTATCGGTATTTTAGTTATGGGCTTATTAGATAACTATTGTCACCATCCAATGATACATAAAAAAGATCAACAAGCATGGCAAACCTTTCTTTTTCTCTCTTTCGCTATATTTATTCATAATATACCGAGTGGATTTGCGTTAGGTACAGCTTTTATAAATCATAATGACTCTGCCATTCCCTTTTTAATAGCAATCGTCGTTCACCATATTCCAGAAGGATTAGCTTTAATTATTCCATTTCTTTTTACAAAACATAAATATATTTCCTTTTTATTAACGACTTTATTACTTTCTCTTATTCTCGGTACTGGCACAGTTTTTGGCATTTTGATGGAAGGAAAAGCTCTTCACCTGCAAGGCCTCATTATGGGAAGTGCTATTGGTTCACTTGGATATGTCACAATTCATGAAATGCTTTGGAAAGCTAAGAAACAGCTCTCTTTCCTTACATTTCTAATGTGGGCAACTAGTGGATTTTTATTAATAACAGTATTTACACTATTTACTGGTCATCATTAAAACTAATATATTTTATCATTTGTATATTTTTCCTCTTTCTCCAAAACATAATGTTATCTACCTACTTTTAAGGAGGAACAATTATGTTTGGGAAAACGGCCGGTGAAGCATTAGTTGATTTATTAATTGACTGGGGAGTAGAACACATATACGGTATGCCTGGAGATTCCATCAATTCTATCATTGAAGCTTTAAGAAAAAAACAAGATAAAATTAAATTCATTCAAGTTCGCCATGAAGAAGCTGGTGCATTAGCAGCGGCTGCCTATGCAAAATTAACAGGAAAACTTGGCGTTTGTATGGCAATTGCAGGACCTGGTGCTATTCATTTATTAAATGGTTTATATGATGCGAAACTCGATAAAGCCCCTGTTCTAGCAATTTCAGGTCAAGTAGAAACCGATTTACTTGGAACGGACTTTTTCCAAGAAGTAAATTTAGAAAGAATGTTTGATGATGTTGCGGTTTATAACCAGCGTATTATGTCAGCAGAGCAACTACCTGCCGTAGTGAATCAAGCAATTCGAATGGCTTATACGAAAAAAGGTGTATCCGTTCTTACAATTCCAGATGATGTCCCGAAATTCGAAGTGAAAAATGGTGCTCGTATTACAAATACTTCTTTTACTTTGCCTGAGTTGTTTCCACAAAAAGAAGATTTAGATGGAGCGAAACTCGCAATAAATGAAGCGAAAAAGCCTGTGATTTTAGCTGGAAAAGGAACAAAACATGCGAGAGAATCTTTACTTGCATTGGCAGAACATATTGGTGCTCCAATCGTACTTACATTACCTGCTAAAGGAATTATTCCTGATGAACACCCTCTTTGTATTGGTGGATTAGGATTAATTGGAACGAAACCTTCTTATGAAGCAATGAAGCATGCAGATACTTTAATTATGGTCGGTACTTCTTATCCGTTCACCGGCTTCTTACCTGAAAAAGCAAAAACAATTCATATCGATACAGATCCTGCCCAAATCGGGAAACGTTACGCGACAGATATTGGTTTAGCTGGTGATGCTGATAAAACATTGCGATGGTTAATTGAAAATGTTGAAAAACACACAGACCATTCCTTCTTAGAACATTATCAAGAAATGATGAAAAAGTGGGAAGAAAAATTACACGAGCAAGAAGAAGACTCTTCCATTCCAATTAAACCACAACGCGTTATGCATGCTCTGCAGCAAGTAGCACATGATGATGCAATTCTATCAGTCGATGTCGGAAATGTAACAGTATGGACCGCAAGGCACTTCCGTATGACAAACCAGCAATTTGTCATTTCTAGCTGGCTCGCAACACTTGGTTGCGGTTTACCTGGTGCTCTTGCTGGAAAAATTGCATTCCCAGATAAACAAGTATTTGCAGTTTGTGGTGATGGCGGATTTGGAATGACGATGAATGACTTCGTAACAGCTGTAAAATATAAACTACCAATCGTTGTCGTTGTATTAAACAATAATAAAATTGCGATGATTAAATTCGAGCAAGAAGTTATGGGTAATATCGAATTCGAAACAGATTTAACGAACCCTGATTTTGCAAAATATGCAGAGGCGTGTGGAGGTATTGGATACCGTGTTGAGAATTTAGATGGACTACTTCCCGCTTTCGAAAGTGCAGTAAAACAAAATAAACCGTGTATTATTGATGTAGTTGTAGATGCTAACGAAGCACCAATGCCAGCAAAAATCACATTTGGTCAAGCCGCTGGTTATACGAAGCATATGATAAAAGAATTATTTGAAGAAGGTAAGATTGATTTACCTCCACTTTAAACGAAAAAAGATAGCTGAAAACAATTTGTCTTCAGCTATCTTTTTTTATTTTTGTATCTCTCTATAAAAAGAAAAGTCATTCATAGTATGTTGTACTTAAGACTCATATTTTTTATCAAGAGTCTTTTTATTTAATTTCGCTTCAGTTAATACTATGCATCTAAAAATCTTTATACATCTCGCTAACTATTTTAGTTCTCTAAAGTTCGGATATACTTTATTTTATGAATGTATCGCACATCCACTTATAAAATTTTTCTTTCTCTTCAAATTGTGGATAATGAGCTGATTTTTCAAAAGTAATAAATTGTTTTTGATCTGCTTCTATCGTATCAAAATATGTTTTTGCTGCATGCAATGAAGTGTTATAGTCATATTTCCCCATAAGGAAATAAAACGGTAGCTTCATTTCAATCACCTTAGTAGGCAATGGATTTTTTAAATCCTTTTCTAATAAGACAGTTTGAGAATGTGATAATCCAACGTTATAACGAATTACGTCTAACAAGTTATATTCATTAATGAATAACATACCAACATTATCACTATCTGGATTTTTAATGACTCTTGATGTTCCACCATATTTCGCAACATAATTTCGCGGAGTGTATGTATCACCATTTTTGATTTTTTCAGTTAGCCCTTTTAAATAGGAAACTTCATCTTCATTTCCTGCATTTTTCGCTTGGTCAATTACAAAATTTAAACTATCCATCTCACTTTCTACTGTATCACTCATTTGTCCTATCCCAACATATGCTTCATATTTTTCAGGAGCTTTATAGGCCGCTTGCATTCCAATATATGTATCGTAAGAATGGCCAATTAATATTACCTTTTCTTTGCCGAGACGTTTTGAAACATAATCTGTCATTGCTAATAAATCCTCTACGAGTAAGTCTGATGAAAGATTCGAATAATCTTCAAAGAAATGATACGATTTCCCACTTGCTCTTTGATCGTAATTAACAATCGTGAATTTCTCTTCCAATAAATCCTGATATTTTTGAGCATATGGTATTTCTGAAGAGCCTGGCCCACCATGGACAAAGATGATAACTGGATTCCGCTTATCTTTGCCGCGTATCATAATTTCATGATCACTTCCATTTATCTCTACTTGTACTGTTGTTTCCCTTTATTTGCGAGGTCCATTTAGGAAATATTAGTGCTACAATTAGTAATAGTATAGTGATGACTCCAATAAGTTTTATTACTTTCTTATTTTCTTCATAAGACATTTCCTTTCTTTTTAATTTATAAAAATATTAATTTGTTTGTACATTATTAGTCTCCCATACACTTCTTAACTTTTCGTTACATAAAACCTTAACGTTTTCTTAATTTTCTATATATTTATTACAGAAAGATTAAAAACATCTCACATACACATTTTTATAAAAACAAATAAAAAAGAGCCCTTGTTTTTAAACAAGGACTCTTTTCATAAACTATTTAGCTACCTCTTCTTTCGGCATTACCATACCTTTATAAAGTTGAACAGTTATCCAGTAATAAATGAAATAAATGACTAAGAAAATTCCTATTGGCACCCACACTTTCACAAACGGGTCAACTAATATAAAGCTAAATAAGTTAAGCCCTACTAAAACGTGAGAAATGCCAATGATCGCTGGGAAGATAAATAAATATGAAATTTCTTTATATATACTTTTCGTTAACATACTGCGTCTCACACCAATTTTTCGTAACATTTCATAACGGCGTACGTCGCGAGAAGCACCTGTTAATATTTTGAACATAAGGGAACTTGCCATCATTGCTAAAAAGGCAATTCCGAGGAAAAATCCCATAAACATTGTTCCGCTCATGAAGCTGTTCATAAACTGATAAATTGTCATTTTCGTAAATAAGTCTACCTTTTCACCTGTTGCTTTTTCAATTTGTGCTTTTTGTCTCTTGTCTATTTCGATCAATAACGGTTTATATTTTTTCATATCATCTACTTTTGCTAATGTTACAGTGTGTTCTGTTCCTTGAATTCCTTTATAATGCTCTTCGTCTGCAATTCTTACTGGTTTTCCGCTAAATTGATTATGCGTAATTTGTATCTCTCTTACAACTGCGTCTTCCCAATCCTTTGGCATTTGAGGGAATTTTGCTAATTCAGGAGCCTCTAAAGCTGAATATACAGGTTCAGTTAAAGGTTCAGTCACACGTTTACGAACAGGCTCTTTTAACGTTTTTGTATCAAAATGGTCTGAAACAAGTGGTGGTTTCGCAGTTAAGTCGTTACGTAAATAATAAACCGCTTCTCCATCTACTTTATAGTTGTACTTGCTTTCTTCAACAATTTCCATTTCTTTTAAGGCAGCTTTGTCTTGATCATTCGGATCATGAATTACAACATCATATACACGAGAAAAGTCTGTCATAATACCTACATTTTTTTGGAAAGCCATACCTGCCGTCATCGCACCTGCGCCTAATGCAATTAACATTGCTACAGTACCTAATACTCTCGATAAACTATTTACTCGAAAGCGTAGCTGTGCATATGTAAAACTATTTAAGCCCGTTTCATTTCGTTTTTTATTCCCCTTAATTTTCATCACAAAAAACGGGAGTAATGAACTAAAGATAAAATATGTTCCAAGTGTTGTAACGATGGTTGCTATAATAAAACCTAATTCAGCATATATTTTTACATTGATCATAAAATAGTACCCTGTACTTATTAGTAATACACCAAGTACTGTCATTATAATAATGCGAGTTTTACTTTTCTTCACTTCATCTAGTGTTTCATCTTCACGAATTAACTCTAGTTCAGTTTTACGTAACAATCGGACACTGTTCATTAAGCCAGTAATGAAAAATAGTATTAAGAAGAAAATAGCTGTAACTAAAATTGCTGGTGTGTATACAGATGCATAACTACCTTTTGCTGAAATTTCCATTCCATTCATTAAAAAGTTTCCTGCTACACTTGCAAGTAACATCCCTACTAAAATACCGATAATAATACTGACAATACCCATACCGAATGTTTCAATAAATAATAACTGTGCTACTTTTTTCTTTTTTGCACCAAGCATCATGTACATACCGAGTTCTTTTCTTCTTAACGTGAGTAAGAAAGAGTTGGCATATATAATATAAAATACAGTAATGAAAGATAATAGTATTGCACCTACCCAAAAGACGAGTCTAATACTACTAATTAGGCTATTATCTTTCGTAAATTCACTATTCATCGCCATCGTTTGGAACATGTAGAAAATACTAATACTAATAACTAGGCCAATAAGTAAAACCATATAATCTTTTAACATCTTTTTCATACTATGACGTGATAATTTAAATAACATAGTTTCGCCCCCTACTTAGACTCAGCAGCTGAGCCCATATGAGCGAGCACACCTAAAATGTCTTGATAGAAATTCTCTCGAGTGCCTTGACGATTTAATTCTTTATAAAGAAGACCATCTTGAATAAATAAAATACGCTCACAATAACTTGCACTAAATGCATCGTGTGTAACCATTAAAATACTTACATTATGATTTTCATGTAAATCTTGCATCGCTTCTAATAAACTTTTTGCATTTTTACTATCAAGCGCGCCTGTCGGTTCATCTGCTAATACAATTGCTGGATTATGTACTAAAGCTCTTGCCGCCGCTGTTCTTTGCTTTTGTCCCCCAGAAACAGCCGTCGGATATTTTGTTAAAATTTCAGTGATGCCTAATTTCTTCGCAACGTCATTTACCTTTCCAGTAATCTCACTTGATGGGACGCCTTGCAAAGAAAGTGGTAAAGCGATATTTTCATAAATTGATAAATTTTCTAGTAAGTTAAAATCTTGAAAGATAAAACCTAATTTTTGAGATCGAAAATCTGATAATGCATTACCTTTCATAGAAGTAATATTTGTACCAGCTATCGTCACACTACCACCTGTCGCCTGGTCAAGTGTACTTATCACATTAAGTAATGTCGTTTTTCCAGATCCAGAAGGCCCCATGATCCCGACAAATTCTCCTTCTTTAATACTTAACGATACGCCTCTTAATGCTTTTGACTGATTCTCATTTCTTTTCCCATACGTTTTTTCTACACTTTCTACAGTAACTACATTTGTTGACATCTCTTTCACTCCATCCCTTTTGTATAAAATCAATTTCTCACATATTTCTTATTATTTTGTCATGTAAATTCTTAAGAATTTTTTAATTATTCATCCAATAAGATTTACACCCTTAACATGATCCTATTTCCTACTTCATATTCTCATTTTTCTACAACTCGTTCCCTCGATTTCGCTTACATTTACCTTACATTTTTGTAAGATAAAAAAAGAAAACACACTAATTTCTAATAGTGTGTTTTCTTTACAATCAATATTTTCTATTCTTTATTTCTTCTTCAATACTTGCCACAAATACATCTAGCGCAACAACTTCTGACTTCTCTTCTCCATATTTACGTACATTTACAGCTCCGTTTTCCATTTCCTTATCCCCAATAACAAGAACATACGGTACTTTTTGCATTTGTGCTTCTCTTATTTTATATCCTAATTTTTCATCTCGTGCATCTTGTTCAACACGAACGCCAGCTTGTGCTAATTTAAGTGTAATCTCATTGGCATATTGTTCATGTACTGCATTTGAAACTGGAATTACTTTCACTTGAACTGGTGCCACCCATGCCGGGAACGCCCCTCCAAAGTGCTCAATTAATATTGCTAAGAAGCAATCTAATGACCCTAAAACTGCCCTGTGAATAACAACTGGTCTTTTCTTTTCATTATTTTCATCTATATAATTTAAATCAAATTTCTCTGGCATTTGGAAATCAAGCTGGATTGTTCCGCACTGGTGACTTCTATTTAAAGCATCTTTAATATGAAAATCAATTTTCGGCCCGTAAAATGCACTGTCACCTTCATTTAGTCTATATTTATAATTTAGCGATTGTAATACATTTTCTAATGCTGCTTCTGCTTGCTCCCATAATTTATCGTCACCCATTGAATCTTCTGGACGAGTAGAAAGCTCTACTTCATATTCGAATCCAAAAGTTTTATATACGTAATCAATTTGCGCCATTACGGATTTGATTTCATTTTCAATTTGTTTTGGAGTTACAAATAAATGTGCATCATCTTGGCAGAAAGTACGTACTCTTAATAATCCGTTTAACGCACCACTAAATTCATGGCGATGTACTTGACCGAATTCACACATACGAATCGGTAATTCACGATAAGAATGCAATTTATTTTTAAACATAAGCATGTGCCCTGGACAGTTCATCGGTTTTAATGCAAAACTTTTATTATCTACTTCAGAGAAATACATATTATCTTTATAATGTCCCCAGTGCCCTGATTTCTCCCATACTTCTTGGTTCATCATGAACGGAGTGCGTACTTCTTGATAATTGTACTCTTTTTGAATTTCTCTTAAAAATGCTTCCAATTCGTTACGAATCATTTGTCCTTTCGGTAAATAAAACGGCATTCCCGGAGCCTCTTCAGAAAACATAAATAACTCAAGCTCATTGCCTAACTTACGATGATTTCTTTTTGCTGCTTCTTCAACGAAATGTAAATACTCTTCTAATTCTTTTTGAGAAGAGAATGCAACACCATATATGCGCTGAAGCACTTGGTTATTACTATCACCTCGCCAATATGCACCGGAAACGTGAGTTAATTGAAATGCTTTCAAATAACCTGTTGATGGTAAATGTGGCCCTCTACATAAATCTACAAATTCACCTTGTTTATATAGTGTTACACTTTCCCCACTAGGAATTGCTTCTAAAAGTTCTAATTTCAAGCGATCGTTCATTTCTTGAAACAGTTTTGCTGCTTCTTCTCGAGAGACCTCAACTCGTTCTATCTTTATATTTTCATTTATAATCTTTTTCATTTCTTTTTCGATTTTTCGTAAATCTTCTATGTTTACACTACTTGGAAGATCCATATCATAATAAAATCCATTTTCAATAACAGGCCCCACCCCAAGATTTATATCACCATACATTCTTTTTACAGCTTGCGCTAAAATATGTGCCGCAGAGTGTCTTGCAATTTCTACACCTTCATTTGAATCTATAGTAATGATTTCTACTTCCGCATTTTCTTCAATATTTCGGCGTAAATCATATAACCCATCATTCACTTTCCCCGCGACTGCTTTCTTTTTCAAACTACTGCTAATGGATCCCGCAATTTCTTCTAAAGTAATTCCTTTTACAAATTCTTTCACGCTACCATCTGGAAATTTAATTTCAATCATTTGTTCTTTCATTTTTCATCTCTCCATTTCATAATAAAAAGCACACTCATCCCTAAAATAGGGACGAGCGTGCTTATACCCGTGGTTCCACCCAGATTCCCATCACAAAATGCAATGGCTTCTTTTACGGTAACGTCGTTTATACGGCACTAGATACTTAATTTCCCCAGTGCAGCTCTAAGGTGGTAAGTTATTTTTCTGCGTTAGGAAGTTCTCAGCTTTCCTTCCTTCTCTGTATAACCGGGTAAAATAACTCGTGTCCTTTTCTTCGCTTATTATGAAATTGAATGCAAAAAAGCATATTCATCCCTAAATATAGGGACGAATATGCTTATATCCGTGGTTCCACCCAGATTCCCATCACAAAAAACATAATGGCTTCTTTTGCGATAACGTCGCATACACGGCACTAGATACTTAATTTCCCTAGTGCAGCTCTAAGGTGGTAAGTTATTTTTCTGCGTTAGGAAGTTCTCAGCTTTCCTTCCTTCTCTGTATAACCGGGTAAAATAACTCGTGTCCTTTTCTTTGCTTTTTGTAAAACATCCATTTATTGTTATTTAATATATCTTATTCATTTTATTTTTGCAAGTGTTTAAAAAAATTATTTATTTAATTAAAAAAGTGAAACCAAATTTTTTTGGTTTCACTTCACAATTTTACCAATCTTGTGGTTCGTAATTTAAGTCTGCAAATAGACGTCTTTTCTCTTTCTTCGTTAAATCTCTCCACTGCCCAACTGGTAAATTATTCAATTCGATATTCATAATTCTCGTACGTTTTAACGTGTATACTTGATAACCTAAAGCTTCACACATACGGCGAATTTGACGATTTAGCCCTTGTGTTAAAATAATTTGGAACTCATATTTTGATAACTGTGTAACCTCACAAGGAAGCGTTTTTGTTCCTAAAATTTTAACACCCGCTGCCATTTTCTCTAAGAAATCAGGTGTAATTGGCTTATCTACTGAAACGATATATTCTTTCTCATGTTTGTTTTCAGCACGTAAAATTTCATTAACAATATCACCATCATTCGTTAATAAAATTAAACCGTCTGAGTCTTTATCAAGACGTCCAATGTGACTAATTCGTAAAGGATGGTTCACTAAATCGATAATATTACCTTTTACAGCTTTTTCACTCGTACATGTAATACCTACTGGTTTATTTAAAGCGATATATACGTGATCTCGAGCAATTCGAAGCTGCTCTCCATTTACTCGTACATCATCACCTGGATTTACTTGGTCACCAATTTTTGCAACCTTACCGTTAATAATTACTCTTCTCTCATTAATTAGTTTATCCGCTCCACGTCGAGACGCTTTTCCAGCTTCACTAATAAATTTATTAATACGCAAATTAGGCACATCCTTTTCTAAAAAAAATTTCAAGCTCACACTGCTTCTACCGTACAATACAAAAGGGTAAGCCTCCTATTATAACTTAAATATATTAACATGAAAGGGTATATAACGTCTTCTATTAATTGCTTGTTTATAAGAAAATATCGTTATTATACAATCATTTATGCACTTTTTCAGCGTTTAATATACAAGCCATTCTTCCTTACATACAGCTTGTTTTCCTTGTATCTTTTCTATATCTTCATGAATATTAGCTAATTTATATAAATCTGGGAAAATCTCTTCCACATAATGTTGGTGCGCTATTTCATCTTTCCAATACGTTAACACTATGTAACGATTTTCATTTTTTAAAGACTTCCCAACTACCCCACCTAGCATTCCTTTTGCTTTTTCCATTCCTTTATTCCAAATTGTTTCTTGCTTATGTAAAAAATGCTTTTCCTTTTCCAACTTTACATCACATATAGCAACTCTTACGAATGCTCCCTCTATTACAACGTCTTTCAAATGCATATCAGTTATATCATACAACGTTTGAAATAATTCAATTTCACATGAAAGAAACGTATCCTCTTGATTACTATTTAAATAAATTGTATCGTGAGCACCATTCATAAATGATTGATATACACTTCTATCTTCCCATAAAGTAAATACACATGCCTCATCTTCATTCCATCCACCAAATTGTCCATGAAAACCATCTAGGTGCTGTATATCACGCCATTTTTCTTGCGCATTTGAAAACAATTCCTTTTTCTCTTCTTCCACCTTACAGTAGATTGTTTTTAGTAACATTTTTAATTCCCCCTTATGATCCGATACATTTCCCACTCGCCATACTTTCTATTTTTCCATATACACAAACGTTAATTTATTTTGTTATCAACTCCATTACTTATTCAAAGTTTGATGCCCTCCGTAAATGTTGTAAGTTGATTATTGGAATACTTACCGTGTAAAAATACATCTAAAATATAAAAATTAAAATCTCTTGATTTGCTTTCTTCCCCTGTTTATAGTTTACATAACATTATTATATATTACTTATTATCTATATCATTCAATAAAACATATTATTTTATTCTATACGCATAATAATTTTAATTCAAACAATTCAGAATTAAAATCCAAAAAAGATAGAAAGTAAACAATCTTACATTATCATCTACTCCCTATCCCTTTTATCATCAATTATTTTTCAAATAAATAATACGTAATGTCTCCTGGATAATGTACTACTGCTACCTTCCGCTCCCCTTTTTTAAAACTAACAGTATGCCCGTTTTCCCCTAAGTTCTCCCATCCACTCGCCTTTGTAATTGGCATTACACTTATATATTGATAGTCCTCTTCCTTGTCATCGTTAATATAGATTGCTGACATTGGTACTGGAAAACCATTAATTTTAGATTCTTTATTCATAAATATGAATGCAATTACACCAACTAATAACATAGCCATTGAAATACTTGAAACTAGTTTTCTTCTATTCATTTTCACTAAAAACCCTCTTTTCTCACATATAACTTTCATCATTTTACTAACTTTAATTATTTATGTATAGAAAAGATATAATTTAAATCATTTCCAACCTATTTTCTCTACTCCAAACAACATTATTGTTATATATTATAATTATAAGTTTTTAAATTTTGGAGGCGTTACATATTGCAGAAATTACTTTTTACTAAATGGACAGTTATTATTTCTATTTTCATCATTTTCAGTACAATTTTCTACGTTACTAATGTTAAAAATAACAACGAAAAAGCACCTGTAGAAACAGCGGATACAAAAACTTTCAAAACGAAATTACAACCTAAAATTAATGAATTGACTACTACTTATAATAACATCATCGAAAAAGATTGGTTGCCTGCCTGGGAAGAGATTAACACGAATGGAGATTCAGTAGATCGAAATAAACTATTAGTTACAATGAATGCCGTTTCCAAGCGGTATGAAACAATTATGAACGAAATAGACACGCTTAAAATTGAAGAAAACATAACAAATATAGATATACAAAAACAACTACTTCAATTCACAAATCAGTTTAAATCCGCATCAAATTTCATGAAAAATGCAGCAAATTTGATTATAGACGGAGCAAATAACTCTACTCCAACCAATGAAACTATTGAAAAAACAAAACAAGCTTTAGGACTTGCGGATCAACATATTGTCATTGCTTTATCTACTTTAAATGAAGTTGAAGATAAATTAGGACTTACAAAAAAATAAAACTATTTACTATTTTAAAATAAAAAATGATTGCAATTCACAATTTGTATGTCTATAATGTTTTTATTGATTTACAATCAATGTGTTTGTAAATTTTATAATTCGGATGAACCATTCAGGAGAAGGTCTATTGATCTACCGACGGGGCAAAAAGTTGTTATACCAACTTTGAAACTCTCAGGTCTTGGTTACAAGTAGAACTGCATGGGGACGAATCTCTGGAGAGACTCCCTCTCGCTTTTATAGAGCGCGGAGGAAAACGAGCACCGAAGGAGCAAATCCGCTACTTTAGCGGATAATCTCTCAGGTAAAAGGACAGAGACAAGCGAAAGAAAAAGCCGATTGTATCGGTTTATTTTTCTATCCCTTGTTTCTCCAGAGACCATTTCATTTACTTGAAGTGGTTTTTATTTTTTCTAAAAAAGGAGAATAAAGATGGAGACAGTAAGTAAAGTATTAGAACAAATGAATCAATACGTGTGGGGATTACCAACTTTGTTGCTACTCGTTGGAACAGGTATCATTCTCACAGTGCGTTTGAAAGGTTTACAGTTTAGTAAACTATTATACGCTCACAAACTAGCTTTTAAAAAATCAGAAGATACTTCTTCTTCTGGAGATATTAGTCATTTCCAAGCACTTATGACAGCTATGGCCGCAACGATTGGTATGGGAAATATAGCTGGCGTTGCAACAGCTGTTACTATAGGTGGACCTGGTGCAATATTTTGGATGTGGATTACCGCATTGTTCGGTATGGCAACAAAGTATGCTGAAGCAATACTTGCAGTGAAATACCGTGTTAGTAATGAAAATGGTGAATATTCAGGTGGGCCAATGTATTATTTAGAACGTGGTTTAGGTAAGAAATGGCTAGCAGTATTATTCGCTATATTCGGTACAACTGCTTCTTTCGGTATTGGTAATATGGTGCAATCTAATTCAGTTGCAGAGGCAATGCGAATTAATTTCTCTTTCCCTCCTGCTTTAACTGGTATACTAATGGCATTTTTAATCGCAATTGTTATTTTAGGCGGTGTAAAAAAAATTGGGAAAGTGACGGGATATGTCGTTCCTATTAAAGCTTTCTTTTATATAATTGCTGGTCTTATAATTATTTTCTATCACTACGACCAAATTCCTGAAGCATTTTCACTTATTTTTTCTGGTGCATTTAATGGTACAGCAGCTGCTGGTGGTTTTATTGGGGCAACAGTTGCATCAGCTATTCAAATCGGAATGGCGCGTGGTGTATTTGCGAACGAAGCTGGTTTAGGGAGTGCACCAATTGCTGCTGCGGCTGCAAAAACTGATTCCCCTGCAAAACAAGCTTTAGTTTCAATGACTGGTACTTTTCTAGATACGTTTATTGTATGTACAATTACAGGACTAGTATTAATTACTACAGGTGCTTGGAAATCTGGTAAAACTGGCGTTGAAGCTACAACACTTGCATTCCAATCTGTATTTGGTACTGCTGGTAGTATGATTCTCGGTATCGCAATTATTTTATTTGCCTACTCTACTATTTTAGGCTGGTCGTATTATGGAGAAAAATGTGTAGCTTATTTATTCGGAGAAAGTGCTGTTAAATATTATAAAGCAATCTTTATCGTCATGATTGCAATTGGTGCTAATTTAAAGCTAGGAATCGTATGGACATTTGCTGATATTGCAAATGGACTTATGGCCATTCCAAACTTAATTGGTCTAATTGGATTAAGTAGTATTGTTGTTGCTGAAACGAATCGCTTTTTACAAGCAGAGAAATTGAAAGAAAATAATAAAAAACAGGCAAGTTAATCTATGAAAAAAGGAATGACTCATACATGATGGGCATTCCTTTTTTCATCCCCTCTTTTACTTAATTACTATCATTAAAAATATATTTATATCAATGTTTACTCCTTTTTATTCCTCCAAAAGTTTTTCACATAAATGTCATAAATCGTATGGTCTAACTATATAGTTGAAAAGGAATGCGACATTAAAGTGTCGCTGAAAAACTCATCCAAGAAAAGGGAGGAAAAATCTTTTGAAAAACAAAATCATTGTTTTCCTATCTGTTTTATCATTTATTATTGGTGGTTTCTTCTTTAACACGAATACTTCAAGTGCTGAAACATCATCTACTGATTACGTTCCTAACCAATTAATCGTTAAGTTCAAACAAAATACATCTTTAAGTAATGTGCAATCTTTTCATAAATCTGTCGGAGCTAATGTCTTATCTAAAGATGATAAGTTAGGTTTTGAAGTCGTACAATTTTCAAAAGGTACTGTAAAAGAAAAAATAAAGAGTTATAAAAATAATCCAGATGTGGAATATGCAGAACCGAATTATTACGTTCACGCCTTTTGGACTCCAAACGACCCATATTTTAATAATCAATATGGATTACAAAAGATTCAAGCTCCACAAGCTTGGGATAGCCAACGAAGTGATCCTGGTGTAAAAGTAGCTATTATTGATACAGGAGTTCAAGGCTCACACCCTGATTTGGCTTCGAAAGTAATTTACGGGCATGACTATGTTGATAACGACAATACATCTGATGATGGTAATGGTCATGGTACACATTGCGCTGGAATTACTGGAGCACTTACGAATAACAGCGTCGGAATTGCTGGTGTTGCCCCACAAACTTCAATTTATGCTGTCCGCGTATTAGATAATCAAGGAAGTGGTACTCTTGATGCTGTAGCGCAAGGTATTCGAGAAGCTGCTGATTCGGGTGCAAAAGTAATTAGTTTAAGTTTAGGAGCTCCAAATGGTGGTACTGCATTACAACAAGCCGTTCAATATGCATGGAATAAAGGCTCTGTTATAGTTGCAGCTGCTGGAAATGCTGGAAATACAAAAGCTAATTACCCTGCTTATTACAGCGAAGTAATTGCAGTTGGTTCTACAGATCAATCAGATAGAAAATCTTCATTTTCTACTTATGGTAGCTGGGTAGATGTTGCAGCACCAGGTTCAAATATATATTCAACATATAAAGGAAGCACGTATCAATCATTAAGTGGTACATCTATGGCAACACCTCATGTTGCAGGAGTCGCTGCTCTTTTAGCAAATCAAGGATATAGTAATACACAAATCCGCCAAATTATTGAGTCAACTTCTGATAAAATTAGTGGTACAGGTACGTACTGGAAAAACGGTAGAGTCAATGCATATAAGGCTGTACAATACGCTAAGCAATTACAAGAAAATAAAGCTTCTTAAGAAAACTTTAATCAGTCGATCTACCATGAATGCGGAATAAAATAGAAGGAGAGACTTCTATAATTAAAGCCTCTCCTTCTTACAAACTATATTACTCTCCCTGCTTTTTAACCATATGTAAATACAGTACAAAATCCATCATTGTCGACGAATGACCAAGTTGACGGATCATCGCTGTTATATTTCCTCTATGATATGTACCATGATTTACGACATGTTGCACTAATTCTAAAATCGAAGTTTCTAATTTCCCTACATATGGATTCTCAATAACAAATACAGCATTCACATCTTGTATTGTAATTAAAAAATCTTTATATTGATTTGCCATGTTTTCAAACATTTTTTCTAATTCATGTAACGATTTAGTTTCAATTTGTTTTCGTAAATCTTCTCGGTCTTGTATTGCTTCATTCATGCTTTTACCATGCAATATATGTAACCACACTTGATCTGTAATATAAATATGCACAAAAGTATCCTTAATGGATGGAAATACACTCTGTATCTGCTCCTTAAAAATTGTCTCATAGTTTGGTAACTCTTTTAATCGATCGAATAATCTAGTATTAGCCCAAGCATGGTAATCAAACTGCTTTAATATATAATCTTTCAATTTATATTACCTCCCTATTGTATGAAACGAATAATTTGTTTCTTCGTTTCTGATTCTCTATCAGCCTTTGCAATCCCTTTTTCTTTCATTTCATGCTTATTTATCGTTTTATATTTTACATACGTATAAAATTCCGTTTGAAATGGAAATGGTGTAATCCGAATTGTTTCCTCATCCACCCATTCAGCTTGAATAAGTTTCTCCTCTTTACTATTAAACATTTCTGTTCCTTCAAAACCATCTTTAAATAAATCAATTTCATCTTTCTTTTTGACACCAGGCTTATTCATACATACGTATAAAGAAAGTTCATCACAAAACTTTAATAATCTATAATGTTTATCGAACATCGCAAACTGTTCCTTTGTTAACGTTTTCAAGATTCTTTTTTGTCGTTCTAATTCATGTTTATAAAATGACATCATCTCTTCATCTTCCTCGTTTAGTGGAAATGATAAAAAATGTTTACTACAAAGCAATGCCCCGTATGGATTAGAATTTTCAATTTCATTCAAACCAATCGTATAAAAAACAAAACGTAATGGGCTTGGACAATCCATAAATGTATATGGAATATTTTTAGCATCATTCAAAATTGGTACTTTATCAAGCTCTATCCATCCTCTGTCATGCTCATATATTGCATCAACTGTTTCTTTTAAATATGTTTTACTTTCAAAAAAGTGTTCTTTTATATGTTTTGCAATCTCTCCAGCTAAAAAACCATGATCATGTTGACGAATTAATATACTTTCCTTCTCATTTTTTTCACGAAAAATCATTCATATACTCCCCCTCATCCTCATATTAAAGCTTTTTATATGCATCGATTCTTAATTAATCCCTAAATAATAGAAGGGATTCAGTCTCTTGCAACGAAATTAACATAATTATATAGTATTCTTTCTAATCATAGTGATAGCTTTATCTTTACTATCTATTATACTAAAACATTCATTCCAAAAATTTTTTTATGAGGTGAAAACATGAACAAAACAGAATTAATTAAAAACGTAGCACAATCAGCTGATATTTCTCAAAAGGACGCTTCTGCAGCTGTACAATCCGTATTTGACACAATTGCTAATGCATTACAATCTGGCGATAAAGTTCAATTAATCGGATTTGGAACTTTTGAAGTGCGCGAAAGATCTGCTCGTACAGGACGTAATCCGCAAACTGGCGAAGAAATTCAAATCGCAGCTGGTAAAGTTCCTGCATTTAAAGCAGGTAAAGAATTAAAAGAAGCTGTTAAATAAACAAGAAACCAGCCATTTTATAGGCTGGTTTCTCGTTTTTATTTAAGCAATTGCTTTATATTCTCTGCATGATACACTTCACAAATATAAAATACACATTTGCAGTTACTTACAATTTGATACTTTCTAGTTGGATACACATTCGCTGTAACAGAACATCCATCAAACAATTCAATAATATTTCCAGATGGCTGATATCCTTCATATAATACGTTTCTTCTTACTTCCATCTTTTCTATAAGCTTTTCAACAGGAATATTTCCACTCTCTAATTCACTCTTTATTGCGTCCGGTAAAAACGAAGTGTCTGCAAAAATTAGATTTTCAGATAACACCTTTCCTTTATAACTAACATTAGATACACGGTAAAGAAATGTTCCATCTTTATCAAAGAAATTCTTTGCTTCTTTCGGAATGTACTGTCTACCAAGTGCCTCTTGTTCAAGAACATCAAACTGAACTGTATCATTTAAAAGCTTTTCTAAAGCATGAATGGATGATGTATCTCCAGAAAATAAAATATTTTTAATTGCTTGTACGTTATAAGTGAATTCATTCTTTCTATTTTCCGCTACTAACATGAGGAACACCTCTTCTATAATTTTTTTATTTAAGATTTAAAAGTGCTGCCGCGTCTAATTGCGTAATTTCAGTCACTTCCTTACTGAATATTGCAACAGAGGCCCTATAATCTAAACTAGGCCTTACATCTTCCATCATTGTATTACTTGCTAACTCTTGTCTATCCTTAAAAACCAACAAGTTTGGAGGATCATTTGGAGCTGATACTGTAATATGTACTGGCGGAATCATTAGTCCTTCACCTGTCGCTTTCAGCACCGCTTCTTTTCGAGTCCAATATGTTAAAAATCCTTCTATTTTCTGTTCATTTGGCAGTTTCATAACTTGCGCTATTTCAATGTCTGTTAATACACCTTCTGCCATTTTCATAACATCTACATTTGGATTCATTTGTTCTACATCTATGCCAACAGGTGCAGATTTTGTAAAAGCAACGACAACCCACTCACCTGAATGTGAAACGGATAATTGCGGCATACCTTCTGGTAATTGTGGTCTCCCATGCTGCAATTTACATACTGAGCACATTCGATCAATTGGTACTTGGACTGGTGACATAGAAAGTATCTTACCGAGAACTAATCTACTTATTACGCAACCTATTATAAAACGAGCTCGATCTGCCGAATGATGATACGAATTTGCTTTCTCTCGCTCTATATCATTTAGTAAATTGTAATGCCATGATTGTAAATCCGAAATTCTTGCCCACCATATTTGACAATCATTCTCATTCAAAGTTGGAACAGAATCTACAACTTTACTTTCTATCATGTAAACTCTCCTTTATTCAACGAATATCAATTTTCATAAAAAAGCATACGTATATTGTTATTCATTGACAAGTACTTTCTCTTTTTCTGATACAGATAATGTTTTTTCTTTCTTCTTTGACATTACCTCTTTATCGGAAATACGTAAAGAAAATAGTAGTGCTATGAGCAAAAATATTGCTGATCCAATTAGTGCTGCTTGATATGGTAAAAAATCGGATTGAGCGTTATTACTTCCAAAACCAGCTAGTATACTAGCTAAAACAGCTACTCCTATTGCTGAACCTAGTCGATTTTGCACATTGAATATAGTAGTAGCTCTCCCCATAGAAGGCGGCGTGATATTGTTAAAGGCAGAAAATTGAACCGCACCGACAGATTGACCTAAGAAAATACCGATACCAAACAATAATGCGCGGATTTGCCACGGATTCGTATCGTGATTTACAAAACTTAATAAAACAAAGATAATCGCCGTACAAATTAATCCAATAGAAATTACCTTTCGCGCTCCTAACTTTTTATATGACCATGGCACAATTTGTGAAGAAATCATTAATCCAATCGCCTCTGGAAATGTCGTAAGTCCTGATTCCAGCGCGGAAACTCCTATCACATTTTGATACATAAGTGGAAAAACAAATAACATTCCTAGTAAACCAGCTGATGAAAATAATGATATAAGGCTCATCTTTCTAAAGACTGGTTCTTTTAATAAGCGTAAATCTAACATCGGTTGCTTTACTTTCAGTTCTACGATTATAAACAATGTAATGAATACACCCCCAGCTATCCCAGTACTCATAATTTCTGGAGAAATCCACCCTTTTGATGGCCCCTGGCTGAGCGCATATATGAGCATCGCAAATCCTGGTGCTGATAAAATAAAGCCGAGAGAATCAAAGCGACCAGCTGATTTTTCAACATGCTCTGCTAAAAATAGAAGTCCAAAGAGCAATGCAACGATTCCAAACGGTAGATTAATATAAAATGCCCCACGCCAAGACATTTGATCTACAAAGAAACCACCGATGATAGGACCAATTGCTGGTGCTACAGCAATTGGAAGTACAATGAACCGAGAAATCTTCGGTCTTTCCTCTGGTGAAAATGTTCGAAATAACATCGCCATTCCGACCGGTGTTAAAAGCCCTCCACCAGCACCTTGAATGATACGGAAAATATTCAATGAAGTAATATCGTTAGCCATTCCGCATAAAGCAGAGGCAATTGTAAATACGAAAAGAGCAATTAAAAATACTCTTTTCGTACCAAATCGATCTCCTAACCAACCAGAAATCGGAAGGAAAACAGCTAAACTAACTAAATACCCAACATTAACCGTCCCCATTGCAGATGGAGGTACTTGTAGTTCTTTACTTATCGTTTGTAGTGCTACATTTACAATCGTTGCGTCCATCGCAGCCATAAACATCGCAGTTATATAAATGATACTTACGACTACTTTTGGATTTAGTTTTGCTTTCATTATCGTTTTCCTGCTAATGTTTTTTCACGAACTTGATTACTTTTTGGATTCAAATCTTTCCAGTTATATTCAACATATTCTAAGCAGCTCTGCCTACTAGCTTCTTCATATACGACACTCCAGCCAATAGGTACATCGAGAAAAGCAGGCCAGAGAGAATACTGGCCCTCCTCATTTATTAATACTTTATATGTGTAATTATCATTTTCAAATGGATTCGTCATACTCTACTTACCCCTTTCTTATTCTGCAAATATTTCGCTAATACTTGTCCAATTTCCGTAAGTGGACCTGGCTGACATAGATCTTTATGTCTACAATCAATATCGTGCTGCACAATTTGCCCATCTAAATAATTTAGCCACGTATTTGGAGAAATAGGATCAAACCAGTCTGGTATAACAGTAGATCTAAAGAATAAGATATCTCCGTTATAAACTTTCGGTACATATTTCCCTAACAACCCTACTGAATTTACATATGTTTCTTTCAAGTTCAATATAGTCTCTTCTTCAAGACTTGCTAATGCACTTCCATCTTTACGAAGGATTTCAACTGCACTTTCCATTGTAAGTGGTTTACCATCCATGTTATCTGGGTCATATCCGCCTAAAGCAAGTAATGCGATTAACGCTTCCTCTTCAGTAGGCGCTTCCGTATTCGGTAAGAAGTGTCCAGGATAAGAATCAAGCATAACGAGTAATTCTACTTCTTCCCCTTCATTTTGTAATTGCGCCGCCATTGCATGCACAACATTTCCTCCAAGCGACCAACCTAATAAACGATATGGTCCATGAGGCTGTACTTCACGAACGTGTTTCAAGTAATCCGCCGCCATCTCCTCTAAACTTTTTGGAAGTTCTTCATTTTTAGCGATACCACGTGCTTGTACACCATAGATTGGATAATCTGTTCCTAAAGATTTCATAAGTCCTGCATAGCACCAACTTAATCCACCTGCTGGATGTACACAAAATAGTGGTAATTGATCCCCACTTGCTCGTAATGGAAGCAACACATCAAGTGCACTTTGACCATTCCCCATCTCAAGTCTTTCAGCTAACCCTGCAACAGTCGGTGCTGCAAATAAAGTACCAATGTTTAGTTCCACTCCAAGCGCCTCTTTAATGCGGCTCATAAGCTGTACTGCAAGGAGTGAATGGCCACCAAGATCAAAGAATCCGTCATCAATTCCAATTTGAGGTACACTTAGCACTTCTGTAAACAAGTCACATAACATTTCTTCTTGCGGTGTTCTTGGACCACGACTAGAAGATGATGCGATAAATTCTGGAGCTGGCAATGCCTTTCTATCTAATTTACCGTTTGGAGTTAAAGGTAACTCATTTACTACTACAAAAGTGTATGGAACCATATAATCTGGTAAACTACCACTAGCAAACTGACGCATTTCATTCGTATCAATCGCTTCATTATTTGATGCAACGATATAAGAAACTAACCGTTTATCCCCTGGTTGATCTTCCCGTACAATAACGGCTACTTGCTCAACTTTAGGGTGCTTCATTATGACTGCTTCTATTTCTCCTAATTCAATTCGGAATCCACGAATTTTTATTTGATGATCTGCACGTCCTATATAATCTAGCGTCCCATCTTTACGCCAGCGAGCTAAGTCTCCTGTACGATACATTCTTGTACCTGGCTTTCCAAATGGATCTGCGATAAAGCGTTCAGTCGTTAATCCTGCTCTTCCTAAATATCCACGCGCAAGCCCTGCACCTGCAACATACATTTCTCCAACTACTCCAGGTGGCACTGGTTGTAAATAGTTGTCTAACACATACACTTTAAGGTCAGGTATACTGCACCCAATTAAACTATTTGCTCGTAAAGAGACGATAGTTTCATCTAATTCAATATAACTAACATGTACTGTCGTCTCCGTAATACCGTACATATTAATAAGCTTTGGTGCGTTATGAGGATGTCGACTATACCAATCTTCTAAGCGACTTAGCTCAAGTGCTTCTCCTCCAAAAACAACATATCGTAAAGATAATTTTTGGCCAATCTCTTTATTTTCACGATCTGCTTGCATCAATTGATAGAACGCTGATGGAGTTTGGTTTAAAACCGTAACCTTTTCTTTAACAAGAAGCTGTAAAAATTCTTTCGGTGAGCGACTTACAGTATGTGGCACTACAACTAAACGCCCTCCGTATAATAAAGGTCCCCAAATTTCCCAAACCGAGAAATCAAAAGCGTATGAATGGAACATCGTCCAAACATCGTTTCCGTCAAACTGGAACCAATGATCAGTTGCTCCTAAAAGTCTTACTACATTTTGATGAGGTATCATAACGCCTTTCGGTCTACCCGTTGAGCCTGACGTATAAATAACGTAAGCAATATGTGATGGAGATAATGGCTTAATTCGTTCCACTTCATCAATATTGTCATCACTATATTTCTCAACTTCTGCTATTACTTTCACATCATCAACTAAAACTTTTAGTGCCTCATCACATTCAATTTCCACTTCTGAATTCGTTAAAACACATGATGGTTTCGCATCGTGTAGCATAAATGAAATGCGGTCTGCTGGGTAATCTGGATCTAACGGAAGGTATCCGGCACCAGCTTTAAGAACAGCTAATAAGCTTACAACCATGTTTAATGATCTTGGCATCGCTAAAGCAACGAGTTGATCAGGACCAATCCCTTTTGCTATTAGGAATCGAGCTATTTTATTTGCTTTTCTATTTAACTCTTCATAAGTTAATTTCTTATTTTCAAAGACAACAGCTATAGAATTTGGATTTATATGAGCCTGCTTTTCAAACAATTGTGGCAATGTCATTTCTGGTGCAATTTGAAAACCACCATTCCACTTTTCTAACACTGTATTTTTCTCTGCTACAGTTAATATTTCTAATCTGCCAATTGATTGATCTGGATTTGTAGCTGCATCATCTAATAACAAAATGAATCGTTCTATTAGTTTTTGAACCGTTTCACGTTTATATAAATCGGTACTAAACTCTAGTAATCCATATAAACCGTTCGGAGTACCATCAACCTCGTTACTCTCACTAATTTCAAATGTTAAATCAAATTTTGCAGAACCAACGCTTTGAATTTCAAGGCTCGCTTCTAAATCTGGTGCATTAAACGTTGCTTCTGGTGTATTTTGAAAAGCTAACATAACTTGAAACAACGGGTGGCTGTTTCGAGTACGTACTGGATTTAACACTTCAACAAGCCTTTCAAATGGAACATCTTGATTTTCATAAGCTGCAAGATTTACCTGCTTCACTCTATTTAATAATTCTTTAAAACTTGGATCTCCTGACGTATTTGTACGTAACACTAATGTATTTACAAATAAACCAACGATATCTGAAAGTACATCATCATTTCTTCCAGCAATCGGACTTCCAATTGGTATATCAGTGCCTGCACCTAATCTTGTAAATAGTGCACTAAGCCCTGCTTGCAATACCATAAACAAACTAACTCCATTTTTACGTGCAAGCTCTACTAACCTACTATGCATACCTTCATCTATATGAAAATGAATTGTTTCCCCGCGGTAACTCGTCTCAATTGGACGCTGGAAATCTGTAGGTAACTCCATTTGGTCTGGTAAACCTTTAAGTTCTTCTTTCCAAAAATCTAATTGTGTTGAAATAAGACTCTCTGGTGTCGTTTCATCACCTAGCAATTGCTGTTGCCAAAGTGCATAATCTGCGTATTGAACTGGTAGTGTCTCCAGCTGAACTCTGTCACCTTGACATCGTGCTTTATACGCCGCTGTAAAATCTCTCGTTAACGGCTGTAATGACCAGCCATCACCTACAATATGATGTAATAAAATTAATAATACATGTTCGTTTTCACTCACTGTAAAAAGTTGCAAACGAACTGCCGGCTCAATATCGAGGTTAAAGCTATATCTTACCGCCTCTGAAAGTACACTTTCTAATTCATCTTTACATGTATTAGTTATAACCATTTCTAGATTTAAATTTTCCATATCTAAAATTTTCTGATAGGAACTACCTAATACGTTAGGGAAAATTGTTCTAAGTGTTTCATGTTTCTCAACTACATCATAAAAAGCACCTTGTAATGCTTCCCGATTCAATATTCCATTCATACGAATGACTAGCGGAATATTATAAGTAGGACTTGGACCTTCTAAACAATTTAAGAACCATAACCTGCGCTGTGCAAATGAAAGTGGAACTTCATTTGGCCTACTTGCTTTCTGAATAGCTGGTCTTGCGCTTTTTGCATGGTTTAATTGTTTCGCCAGTTCGGCAACAGTTGGTGATTCAAATAGTTTCCCAATTCCTAATTCCACACTTAACGTTTCACGAATTCTTGCCATTAAACGAGATGCGAGAAGTGAATGTCCACCCATTTCAAAGAAATTATCATCAATGCTAATTCGAGAAACACCAAGTACTTCTGCAAATAAATCACATAATATTTCTTCTTTCGGATTTCTAGCAACTCTCTCGTTGTTCATTCCATTAAAATCAGGAGCAGGTAATTTCTTTCTGTCAACCTTACCATTTGGCGTTAATGGTAATTCTTCTAGCACAACAAATGCCGATGGTATCATATAATTCGCTAAACTTTCTGAAACATAAGAACGAATTTCTGAAAGATTAATCGGTTCCTTTTCTTCTGCAACGATATACGCAATGATGCGTTTATCATTTGCACGATCTTCTCGTACCATTACTACCGCTTGTTGAATATTTTCATGTCGTTGTAATACCGTTTCAATTTCAGCTAATTCAATTCGGAATCCACGAATTTTAATTTGATGATCTGCGCGACTAATGTACTCTAACGCACCATCACTACGCCATTTCACAAGATCTCCTGTACGGTACATGCGCTTCCCTGATTCTCCATAAGGATTTGCAACAAACCGTTCAGCTGTTAACTCAGGTTTTCCTAAATATCCGCGCGCAAGTCCTTCCCCTGCAATATATAATTCACCAATAATTCCAGGTGGAACTGGTTGTAGCCCTGCATCCAATACATACACTTCTGTATTGCAAATTGGCTTTCCAATAGGTGGTATACCCTTTTCACCTTCATCAATGTTCATGAAAGTAGACCAAATCGTCGTTTCAGTTGGTCCATATAAATTAGTTATTGAACAACCTAATTCTTTTAATTTATTTGCTAAATGCGCTGGGAGAGCTTCACCACCAACAAGTATATTTAGCCCTTGTAGCTTCTCTGGATAATCAGTTACTAACGCCTGCCAAAGCGTCGGTGTAGCCTGCATAATTGTCACTCTTTCTTCTTGTAAAAGTGTCGTTAATGCTGATGGCTCTTGTATGACTTCTTTTTGCGCAATTGTTAAACTTGCACCACTAATAAGAGGTAAATAAATTTCTAGAGCAGAAATATCAAACGCAAACGTTGTAACTGCTAATAAATGATCATTTTCATTTAATGAAAACTTTTGCTGCATAGCCATTAAAAAGTTACTTAAACCTCTCATAGGAACAATTACACCTTTTGGGTTTCCTGTTGAGCCTGAAGTATATATTGTATAGGCTGGGTTTAAAAGTGATACATCATTCTTACATGCTATATTCATACGAGAATATGTATGTAACGCTAGTTTCGTTTCTTCGTCATCTAATACAATTTTTTTCATATCCTTTTCTATAACTAACTTAGATGAAACAGATGAATGTGTTATGATACAAACTGGTTTTGCATCATTTACTATATAATTAACTCTTTCTGCTGGGTATTCTGGATCTATTGGTAAATACGCTGCACCAGCCTTTAAGACTGCTAGCATACTAACTACCATTTCTATTGATCTAGGGAATACTAAAGCTACAAACTGATTTGGTCGTATTCCTTCTTCTACTAAATAATGTGCTAGTTCATTCGCTCGTTCATTTAGCTCTTTATACGTAAGGATTACACCGTCACAAGTAATCGCTAGTTTATTTGGATTTTTTTGCACTTGTTTTTCAAATGATATAGGTAAACTGATTAACTCATCGTCTTCCTTCGTTTCATTCCATTCCAATAAAACTTTATGATTTTCTTCAGCCAGAGTAATGTTTATTTTTCCAATCGACTCGTTTTTCTCATAATTATTTATTACTAATTCAAATAGATTCATAAATCTTTCTTTATGCAATGCTAGCTCTGCGCCATTATATACTTCGGGATTCGCATCAAAATGAATCATTAGCTCATTTTGATCAAAACGTTTATATACATTTATCGATAAATCATCTACAGGTCCTGCTGATAAGTTATGCATAATACCACGATTTCCAGCAAAATTAAGCCCGTAATCAAAAGGCATAACATTCACTAACGGTCCAAACAACCTTTGATTTTCACCTAGTAACTTTAAATCTCTTCTTAATTCCTCATGACGGTATTTATAATGGCGACGTACATCTCGGATTTCTTTAGAAACTTGCTGCAATAATTCCGCAAGAGTTATATTTGGAGTTACTGTAATACGAAGTGGAACTAAATTCATTACCATACTTGGTGTATGAATAGATACCGAACCTAGACGTCCCATCATCGGTAAACCTAAAACAATATCATTTGCACCTGTTAACTTATGCATATAAATACTTGTTACAGCGAAAATGAATTCCGGCCAACTTGTTAACGAAATATTGATATCTTCTAATAAAGTTTTCGTGCTAGAACTAGATAAATAAGCTGTTTCTCGTGAAAATCCATTTGATGTTCTCGGTGCTCGCTCTGCCAAACTTACAACTTCTGGTTCATCCGCAAATTTTTCTAACCAAAAAGTACGATCTTCCTGAAATTGTTTAGACTCACGATACTCAATATCTTCTTGCACGACTTTTGCAAGAGAACCAAATGGCTTTTCATTCGTTTTTGTTTCTTCTATAAGTGATGTATACTCATTCGCTACCTTTTGGCTAAGAAGTGAAAATCCATAGCCATCCATCACAATGTGATGGATGCGCTGATACCAAAAGAAACGATTATTTTCAACTTGAATAAGTGCTTCAGTAAATAAAGTATCTTTTTTCAAATCGACTGGCATAGATAAATCATTTTTCATCCATACTTTAGCAGCTTCTTCAGGATTTTCTTCTTTACGAACGTCAATAAAATGCATATGAAACTGTGATTCTTCAATAACTTGCCATGGGCCAATTTCATCCTCTTCGAAGTGAACATGAAGTGCTTCTGTTTCCATTACAACTTTACGTACAGCTAATTCAAAAATGTCTTGATGAATATTTCCGTTTATTTCTACATATTCCCCAGTATTATAAATTGGATTAAGCGGATCTAATTGTTGCGCAAACCACATACCAGACTGCGCAGATGATAACGAATGACGAATCTTTTGACTGTTAGGCATTCTTTACTACCCCTTTATTATGTAGTCTATTTGTTACAGCACCTGTGCTGTTTGTGAAGATAGTAAACTGTACCAACCTGCAACAGTTGGATGTTCTGCTAAATCTGCAAAAGTGATTTCTTTCCCTTCACGACGCCACTTCTCTACTAAACTCATAATTCTGACCGAATCAAGCCCTCTATTTAATAAGTCCTCATCAATATCAATACTCTCTACTGGCTCACGAAGTAGTTGTGCAACTAGTTCATGCACTTCCTGTATAGTGATTCCTTCACTCTCATCATCTTTTACACTTTGTAAATCGTTTAACAGTAGGTTTGTTGATGTCGTTACTGCACATCTATTAGATGCATACTCCAATGCTTGTTTATGATGCTCTAGTGAAAAATCAGCAACTGCATCTGCTACAAAGAACGGCTCTATACCATCCATAAATGCTTCACAAGCTGTTAAAAGACAGCCAATATGCGCATAAATACCGCAAATAATGAGTTGATCTCTTCCTTGTTCATTTAAAATTTCTAATAGATTTGTCTTTTTAAATGCACTATATCTCCATTTTGTTAGGAATATATCATCCTCATCAGGAGTAAGTTCATCAACAATTTTCTTTTTATCTGGTCCAGCAGGTATACCGTCACCCCAAAAGTCTTGTAATAAACCTCGTTGTTCTAACGTTTGCCCACCAGGTTGTGCTGTATAAACAACTGGTATACCAAGTTCCTTACATTTTTCTCTTATCATTTTAATATTTGAAATAAGTTCTACTTTTGGTGATTCTTTATCGCTATATGCATCAAGAAAGTATTCTTGCATGTCATGAATTAAAAGTACTGCACGTTTCGGATCTGGTGTCCAATTCACTTTATTTTTTGGTAGTTCTGATTCAATTGGCATTTTATATACTGAAATAGATGGGATAGCCATCTAATCACTTCCTTCCGATTTTTATTATTGTTTTACTGTAATAAGTTTTTCAGCAATGACTTTACGTAGTTCTTTTTTGCTGACTTTTCCGACTCCTGTTTGCGGGAATGATTCAATAAATTCAATTCGATCTGGAATTTTATAAGCCGCTATACCACGTTCTCTTAAAAACATTTTTAATTCACTTACTGCCGGAACTTGTCCGCGAGCTATAACAAAAGCACAGGTGCGTTCCCCTAAATAATCGTCAGGCATAGATACGATTGCTACGTCATGGATCGCATCGTGTGCTAATAGATGATTTTCAACTTCTTCCGCAGCAACTTTCTCACCACCACGGTTAATTTGATCTTTATCTCTTCCTTCTACAATGATGTATCCTTGTTCATTTACTTTTACAAGATCACCTGTGCGATAAAACCCATCCTTTGTAAATGATCGTGCATTATGCTCTTCGGCTTTATAGTAACCACGAATTGTATATGGACCTCGTGTTAATAAACTACCTACTTCGCCCGGTTGTACATCGTTGTCATTTTCATCAACAACTCGTACTTCATCGAGTGCAGACATTGGTCTACCTTGTGTATGGATAATAATTTCTTCCGGATCGTCTAATCTTGTATAGTTCACTAATCCTTCCGCCATACCGAATACTTGCTGTAACGTACATCCAAATGTAGGGCGTATACGTCTTGCAACCTCAGCGCTAAACTTAGCACCACCTACTTGAATAACCTCTAAGCTCGATAAATTGGTATTACGAGAAGATGCAGCATCAAGCCAAATCATTGCTAATGGCGGAACGAGCGCTGTAATTGTAACTTTTTCTTTTTCAATAAGAGCAAATGCCTCATCTGGACTACCACCAGTTGCCAATACCACTTTTCCACCCGCATAGAAAGTTCCAAATGTCCCTGGAGAACTCATTGGGTAATTGTGTGCTACTGGAAGAACTGCCATATAGACGCTTTCTGCATTCAAATTACAAATTTCAGCGCTAACACGTAAACTATAAATATAGTCATCATGTGTTCTAGGAATTAATTTAGAAAGACCTGTTGTGCCTCCTGATAATTGGAGAAATGCAACATCACTTGGCTGAACTTCTGGTAATGAGACGGGATCCATATACAGATCATTTATGTTCACAAACTCTTCTTCTTCTCCCACTACAATTACATGTTGTAAATTTGGCACTTTCTCTTTCACTTCTCTTGCTAGTTTTCGATAATCAAAACCGAGAGCCTTATCTGAAATAACGTAAGCGCTCGCCTCGCCAAACTCACAAAAATAACTAATTTCACTGCTTCGATGTGAAGGTAGTGCAAAGACAGGAAGCGCTCCAATTCGAAATAGTGCAAAACATATTTCGAAAAACTCGATAATGTTAGGTAACTGGATTACAACTCTGTCCTCTTTCTTTATTCCTAAATTCAGTAAACCTGCTGCTAAACGATCTGCATTTTTATCAAGTTCACTATATGTTATATGCTTCTTACCACTTACAACCGCGATTCGATCTCCATATTTCTCAGCCCGCTCTCTTAACACTCCTCCAAATGTTTCACCAAGCCAACATCCTTCTTCTCGATAATGATCGGCAAATTCTTTTGGCCATTCTGTATAACCTACTAGCATTCTTTCTTCCCCCTATTTTTCATTAAGTGAACTATCTCTTAATCCTAAAGCTTTTAGCATTGTTTGGAACTTAGCTGATGTTTCTGCTAACTCATCTTCTGGTTTTGACTCAGCAACAACTCCAGCTCCTGCATATAAACGCAGTGTATTTTCTTGTACTTCAGCACAACGAATTGTAACAATCCATTCTCCATCTCCATTTAAATCGCTCCATCCTAGCATTCCTGTAAAGAACTGGCGGTCAAATGGCTCAATATGCTGTATAGCCTCTCTTGCTTTTTCCATCGGAGTTCCGCAAACTGCTGGCGTAGGATGAAGGGCAATTGCTAATTGTAAAGAAGAAGTATTTGGATCCTTCAGTTCACCTTTCACTTCTGTAGACAAATGCCACATCGCTTCACTATGAATAACTGATGGCTTTTCTGGAACATGTAATGTATGACAATACGGACGAAGTGCAGCGGCAACCGCTTCAACTACTACCGCATGTTCATGTAAATCTTTTGGAGAAGAAAGTAATTCCTCTGCTCTTCTTTTATCTTCTACTGGGTCCTCACTACGTGGCCTTGAACCAGCTAACGGATTAGAAATAACTTGCATACCATTACGTGAAACAAGTAATTCAGGACTTGCTCCAATTAGCGTCTTACTGTTCTCTTTTTCATCTTTCGGTAAATTCACAGCAAATGTATAACCATGCTTATTATGTTCTGCTAATTCTCGCAGAAGTTTTTGCTTATCAATCTTTTCCGAAGATTTAACATCTAACGATCTAGATAGAACGATTTTCTTTAAATCACCGTCCTGTATTTTTTTAATTCCTTGCTTCACACCATTCATATAAACTTCAGGGTCTGGTACTGGCGTCATTTCAAATGTTACGTTCTCATTTGTTTCAAGCTGATTTGTTGTATCCAATTGTAAACGCTCAGAAATCCTACTATATTCTGGTACGATAAGTTGGACTTCTTTTCTACGATCAAATGGCAAAGCACCCACAACGATAGGATTTGGATTTCCAGCTTGTTTCGCATTACTTAATGTCGCTTGCACAAGCTCTGGGAAATTTTCAATTTCACGATGCTTTACTGTAGTAAACTCTCCTTCTGCTAATATAGTTCGAGTTGGTGAAGCGAAAAAGAATGAAGATTCAGTCTTATAATCTTCTAAAAGTTTTTCTGACAATTCCTTTACAGCTATATGTTCATTCATAATATAATAACCTCCTGAATTTTTATTAAACTCCTAACGTAGCACCGCCATCGACACATAAATTGTGCATTGTAATATGACTTGCTCTATCTGAGGCTAAAAATAACACTGCTTCAGCAACTTCTGAAGGTTGTGCAATTTTTTGTAATGGAATTCCGAGTCTATATGTATTTTGAGAACCAGCAATTATATTTTTAGCTCCATTCTCATCAGCCCATAGTAATCTTTGCATCTCAGTTTCAGTAGAACCTGGAGAAACTAAGTTGCAGCGTATATTGTATGCCGCAAGCTCTAGTCCTAAACATTTCATAAACATCGTCGTTGCAGCCTTTGACGCAGCATACGCAGCCATCTCCATTCTCGGCGTATTTGCCGCATTTGAACCGACTGTAACAATTGCCCCTGATTTTCTTAACATCATATTTTTACTTACCGCTCGGGACATATTGAAAACCCCTGTAGTATTTACAGAGAATGTTTTATTCCAATCTTCATCACTTAACGAATGAATTGGTCCCATACGTAAAACCCCTGCAACATTTATTAAAATATCTATTGGCGCTATTTCATTTGCAATATGATTTACCATGTCTTCAACAGCAGCACTATTACTCACATCTAAACGAAACGTTTTCATACGTGTTTTATTTAATTCATTTTGATTTAAGAGTACATTTAACCCCTCTTCATTTTGATCAACCGCAATAACTGTGGCTCCTCTTTCTAAAAACATTTTGGCAACAACACTGCCTATGCCTTGTGCTGCACCTGTTACTAAAACTGTTTGCCCATCAAATTCCCCTAAGTTCATTTTCTCTATCCTTTCACATAAACATTAATTTCATTAAGTAACATCAATGATATTGATTTTCATTATCAGTTGTGTTGTAAAAAATAATACACTTACTAAACTAATTGGTCAAGTGCGCATTACTTTAAAATCCGTTTTATTGATAATGTTTTTCATTTACTATCTTACACCGAAATGATAATGTTTCTCAATAGACTTGTCAATCTTTTTTTATTTTTCAGATAAAGTATTTTAATGCTTCTTAATAAAATCATACCT
>NZ_JBMOWC010000023.1:0-72142 GCF_049310765.1 Bacillus sp. PSXD-155
AAACTTATTCTCTCATTATTTAGGTATTTCAACATAAAAAATGATGCGCAATCAGGTTTACATAAGATTGAACTTTTTCAAACACTCTCTAAGGAGAAACATGCTAAAGAGCTTGCAAAATTAATAGGACAGCTTATTAACCAGATGTTCAACATTAATGGTGTGTCTATAATATGGAACTCAAATAGTATTTATCATTCATTATATGAGACAGGTATTTTTCAGGATATGGATAAATTTGAGCTATTTAACCAATTGAATCAACTTGAACAGAATCTGTTACTAAAGGAAGGTACTACTCCTATTCATATTCAGTTTGAAAAATACCACTTAATTTGTTTTCCAATACTTATTTACCAAGGCATGCAGGGAGCTATTATTATTGGTGAAAAAAATGATTATACATTATTTAAACCTAAAGAAATTAATGAACTTGAAGAGGTTGTAATAAACTCGGCAAATTTACTATTAAGTGTTAATACCCTCAATAGTAATAAAAAAGAAATTCGAAAAGCAAAGGTAAAGGCTCAAAACTGGAAACAATTTAACTACCAAATTATACAGTCTCTAGAGGACGAAAGGAAAAGGCTTTCGATTTTCTTACATGATGAAATTCTTCAAATTCTTATTTTGCAATTAAACGAAATAAGAATGCTTCAGACTAAGAGAAACTTTTCTATAGATATATTAAATTCAATGGATGAGCAACTTGAAGATATTATCTATAGTATTAGAAAAATGTGTCATAATCTTCACCCTATTATCGTAGAAGATTTAGGCTTAGAAGCGAGTTTACACACACTAAAACGCGAGTTCGAATTAAATTATCGCATTCTCATTCATATACAATTTAATTGCAAATTAAAAATTCTCTCGAAGAATCTCGAAATACAGATCTATCGCATAATAAAAGAGCTACTGAATAATGCTATTAAGCATTCCAAGGGGAATAATGTTCAAATACATATCATAGAAGAAAAAGGCTGCTATGTTTGTACTGTAGAAGATGATGGCATAGGCTTTTGTGTTCCAAACAGTTTTTCTGAATTTAGTACAAGCAACCACCTTGGCCTAATGACTATCCAGCGTCAAGTTTCCGAGTTAAACGGAAATTTGAGAATATCTTCTGAAAAAGAACATGGGACATTAGTCACATTTACCATTCCAGTAAATTGGGAGGAAAAAAATGAGTATACATACACTACTAGTGGATGACCATTTGCTAGTTATGCTAGGCATCCAAAGACTACTAGAATCTGAGGAAGATATTAAGGTAATTAATACCGTCAATGATCCTTCCATATTAATTAAAACCGTGGCAGAAACCCGTCCTGATGTAATTGTTACGGACATCAGGATGAAGCAATATAACGGCATTGAACTTACAAAAGATTTATTGGCAAAATTTCCGGATGTAAAGGTTGTAATTCTATCAGGATATGATCATGAAGAATATTATAATGCGGCCTTTGAAGCTGGAGCAAGTGCATACATCACGAAAGAAAGATCAGCATTTGACCTAGCTAACGCCATTCGTCAAAGTCACATGGGATATATACTATTTTCTAAAAATCAAATTATGGGAAATAATATTGAAGCACTAACTTCTGCTGAACAAAGAATACTTCACTTAATCTCAAAAGATAAAACAAATTATGAGATTAGTATGGACCTTTCCATCAGCAAAAGAACTGTAGAATATCACATTTCTTCAATTATTAGAAAATTGGGTGTAGATTCAAGAGTTGGAGCAGTCGTAAAAGGGATTAAAAAAGGATTAATTGAGGGTTTTTAATTACAAAAGGACATTGCAAAACAGTTCCATTACAAAGTCTCTTGAAAGATAAGGTAATGCGGAAGTATAGCTCATTACTACCAGAGCCATAAAATGAAGAAATAGGTCCCAGTGATGAAGGCCTATTTCTTCATTTTAAACAACTGTTATCCTAATCATTTATTGATATTTTTTAAAACCCCAAAAATAAAATCCTTTCTTACATTAACTGTTACGCATACATCGGAAACTTAAAAGCTTCTCACAACCTCCATATAAATATGCCTCCTTTGTTTTGATAACTAAACTGTATGTAAACACCGTTCCTATTTCTATATACTTTATCAAGTTATGATTACACTGATGTTATTTAGGAGGTTTTATATTATTCACCTGTCCACCTTATATTTTGACTTCATAGCGTACATTTTTTCCTAATACTAGAGTATAACAATGCCGATAACAGTTCCTCTTAATAATAGCTTTACTAAACTGTACTTTCGTTAGAAGAGAGAGACCCTTAGACAAAAATTATCTAAGGGAAAAATAGCGTAACATTTTTATAAATCTTCTTTATTTTTCGTATCACTCAGCGATTTATGTACCCTTATGCGATATAAATTACCAATTATTTCCCTATATCATATTCACATATATGTAAAATATCACTTATATCAATTTCCTTAATATAAGACGATTCGTAAACAAGTTGGGGTATAATCATCTTTTAATCAT
This sequence comes from Bacillus sp. PSXD-155, assembly GCF_049310765.1. Classification (NCBI taxonomy): domain Bacteria; kingdom Bacillati; phylum Bacillota; class Bacilli; order Caryophanales; family Bacillaceae; genus Bacillus; species Bacillus sp. PSXD-155. The sequence continues at coordinate 2,510 of NZ_JBMOWC010000023.1, forward strand.
CATAACGGTTTCTGCTTAAACTTTTGATAGTTCCGTACCTTTAACAGAAGTATACTGCCACAATCTGTACAAATATAAGCATCTACTGGTGAAGATGTGAACATCGTCTCCTTTTTCCGTATTTGTGCATATCCGACAAACTCACCTTCTCCTATGTTATGAGAACCACAATTAGAGCATGTCTGCACGACTTTTTGTTTCATGAGAGCACCACCTTTAATCTGTTTCCACTCCCTTCGACAGTTCAATTCCATTTCCCTTCCAAAAAACTTCTTATTCTCCTACATTACAACAGGAATCTCAAAACAAAAATCGTATATATACTATGAAATATATTTATTAACGGAGGAATTTTATGACTACTGTTATGACACTCGATATAGCAACAGAAATTGAAAATGCAGAAATTGATATGCTCTCTTCTAGATTAGAGGGACTACAAGCAATGAGTGGAAATCCAATGCAAGTGCAAATGAAAAATTTCGGTAGTGCCACTGCCTTTTCATCAAAAATAATTGCCGGTCCTGCTTTTAATACGGTAAAAGGTATTACAAATGCAGATGCGATTGATGCAATCATTTCTTATTATAAATCACTACAAATTCCTTGCCGTTTTGAAATTACACCAGCGCAAGGCACAACTGAACTATTTCAATACTTATCTCAAAAAGGTTTTTACCAATCTAGCTTCCATACTGCTTTGTATAGTATACCGAGAAAGGGTTCATCACTTCTTCCTTCTAATATTACATTACGAAAACTGAAAGAAAATGAATTTGATATTTTTGCAGACATATATGTACGTGGATTTAATATGCCATCCTTTACAAAAGATGGTGTTCACCAAAATAACGAAATTCTTTACAATGAACCAGGATGGCATTTTTTCATAGCAGAAATTCAAAATAGCCCTGCTGGTATTGGTGTCCTGTATATAAATAAAGGTGTCGCATCATTAGCTGCTTCTGCTACTTTGCCAGAATTTCAGCGTAAAGGCTGTCATACTGCATTAATTCAAAAGCGAATTAAGACAGCTATTGAATCCAATTGTACTTTAATAGTTGGACAAGCAAGGTTCGGTAGCGGCAGTCAAAATAACATGGAGCGTGCCCACATGAAAATTGCTTATACAAAATCAATATGGACCGCAAAAGACATATAATTTACTTTATTTCTCCTTCCGTTACATTTTTAAACATTTTATGACAAATCCTTTTCTATCCTATTAATCATTTGAATATTCAAACTAGATTTGTTACGATATTACTAGATACATCATTCAACTTGCAATATGAAAAGAGAATTCTAATCAAACTACAAGGAGGAGAAATGTATGACTAAACATGATCATGGTTTAAAAGAAAAAGTAGAAGGTGCCATTGATAAGGTAAAAGGTGAAGTAAAAGAAGTTGTTGGGAAAGTAACTGACAATAAGAAATTACAAGCTGAAGGAAAATGGGATAAGGTGAAAGGCACTGCTAAAGATACAGTTGGTAATGTAAAAGAAAAAGTACATGAATATAAAGAACATAAGAAAGAAAAATAAAAAAAGAGCCCATCGGCTCTTTTTTTATTTTCCTTCATTCTTCTCTAGCACGTATAAATCTTCTTCGATATTCGTTAATTTCTCACTTACAAGCTTTCTTGCATCTCCAATTGCTTGATTATATGCAAACGGTCCAACTAATTTAATCATTTCTTCTATTAAACGCTCTGCTTGGAAACGTCCAATTTCATCTAAATCTTCTTCCATAAAAAATTGCTGAATTTGTGCTACAAGTTCTTCTTTTTTATCATTTGGTATTTTTATATTCATCATCGTTGTTACTCCTCTATATTTAAGATAGTATCTTCCTTAACTCTACCATAGAAAAACGATTACCAGGACAGCTTTTTGTAACTCCTTCTAACTCTCTATGACCGAGTATATTTTCTTTCTTTATAGCAAATTGCTTCATAAACAGTTTGCATAAAGAATATAATGCATTCACTTGTGCAGGAGTTGGATCGTATTTATCGAAATTTCCCGTCATACATATTCCAATTGTATGGCGGTTATGGTCTTTCGCGTGCGCTCCAATATGTAAACCTCGTCCTTCCACTACAGTTCCATCCTTTTCGATAAAATAGTTGTAACCAATTCCGCTCCACCCCCTTACAGTTTGATGAAATTCATGCGTTTTATACACGTCCCATCCATCTTCAGCTGTATGGTGAATAATCAGTTTGTTTACTTTTTCTAAAGGAACTAATTCATCTTGAAATGTTAGATTGACACGTTTAATTTCCATTTGAACTGCCTCCTCTTAAAAATCAATCATAATAATCGTTTTATCATCTGGCCTTATTCTCTTTTCCGCTTCTAGCTCTTCAATAATTGCTATATATTCGTTTATACTATTCTTTCTTATATATGCAACAGTTTGTTCTAATGACCAATCTGGGTGAAATAACCCGTCTGAACAAATAAAAATCCCACTCACTTCATCTGTATGTAATTCACCATGTTGTAAATAATGTATCGCTTCTTTCATTCCATTTGCAACTGAATAACCATCTGGCATATTTGCAAGATAACGATTGTATTTTAACTGTTCTCGAACATCTTGAAAAACATATTCTTCTGGTACAGATAACCCTTTTTTACGATCTTCTTCCCTCTTCTTTTTTGCTCTTTTACTAATTCCTTCAACTGTGTCTTTCGTTAATACTTGCATCGTTCCATTTTGAAAAGTTGCGACAATCATACAGTCCCCAAGCTGCGCATATTCAATTTTCTCACCAACTATTTGGACTGCCGCGATACATGTGCACCACAAATGCTCTTTTTTTCTCGTGTCTACTTCATATTCTAACATTTTGCTTTGCAATGCTTCATTTGCTTTGGCAACTGCAAATTGTAAACTATGATTCTCTCGTAATGCAGTAAAATAACTTGCAAATAAATGCGAAGCGATGTATGCTCCATTATGTCCCTTTTCATCACGAAACGGGACAAGTGGTGTTGCACCGTCACATACACCATAAATCTTTTTTTCTTTATTACAAAAATAAGAATCCTCACATTCTTGCTTCAACGGGCTTTTCTGTTGATATGTTTTTATCTTCACAACTGTATCCCCTTTCAAATGATAAAATACTCAAATTCTTTTGATTAATCTAATTTACCTAAATAAACTGTTTTTACCCAAAACTTTCAATATCATATATAATCTTGAAATAATATGAATTTTTCAGTGAAGGACGGGAAAGAAATGGTCAGATTCCTTGGTGTTATTATCGGTTCTATTATTATTGCGGTTGCCTTTAATCTTTTCCTTATCCCCCACAAAATTTTAAGTAGTGGAATTGGCGGAATTGCTATTATTTTAGGGATTGTAACCCCTGTAAACACAGGCATTATTAACTTTGTATTAAACTTACCTATCCTTATTTTAGGGTACATAGGTCTTGGAAAAAAAGTAATTTTTAACACAGTTGTCTCTGTAGTTGTATTATCTGTTGCATTATACTACGTTCCAGTAAAAGTCGTAGCAACAGATCCATTGTTATCTTCTATCTTCGGAGGTGTCATCGCCGGAGCTGGTATTGGTCTTGTTTTTAACTGTAATGGATCCACTGGTGGATTTGATATTATCGGTATGCTTTTATCCCGCAAGCGAGACATTAAACTTGGCGGATTCCTTATTATTTTAAATGCAGTCGTTGTAATAATCGCAGGATTTTTCTTCACCTGGGATGTTGCACTTACAAGCTTACTTTCAATTTATGTAACTGGTAAAGTAATTGATGCTGTTCATACAAAACATCGTAAAGTTACACTTATGATTGTAACAAATGAAGCAGAAAAAATGAAAAAACAACTTCTTTCAACTGTTGTACGTGGAATAACGTTACTTGATGGCGAAGGTGCTTATTCAAGCGAGAAAAAGCGTGTACTTATGACGGTCGTTTCTCGTGAAGAATTAGCAAGTATGAAACTAACAATTTCTGAAATCGATCCGAATGCATTCGTTAATATTACAGAAACTGTAGAAGTGTTAGGACTTTTCAGAAGAAGTTAAAGACTAGGTGGGAATCCACCTAGTCTTTATTTTGCATAAATTCAATTCGGTTTCCAAATGGATCTGACACGTAAAATCGAATTACATCTGGTCGTGCATAATCATCAATCACTTTAACACCTTGCTCTATAAGTGTTTGCTTAAATTCATTAATTTCATTCACATAAAAAGCTGGATGAGCCTTTTTAGCTGGTGTAAAGTTCCGCTCGACACCAATATGGATTTCTTGATTTCCACATTTAAACCAACATCCACCTCGTTTTTTCAACTCTTCTGGCTTTGGAATTTCTTCCATACCAATCGTATTCCCATAAAAATCACGCGCCTCTTCTTCACACCCTACAGGTGCAGCTACTTGCACGTGATCAATCCCTTGAATATAATTTTTCATTTTCTCTCCCCCTCCTCTACCCTAATGTTATACGGAAAACGGCCGTCTGTAACTTACAAAAGGTTTATAAAACAATATAAGCTCCCCTTATTACCATCCTGCATTCACCTTGCAAAAAATAAAAAAAAACAAAATTTATTCTATAACTTCCATTTTTTATAGAAATACACATTACATCTATATTATAGTTATAAATAGACAAATCTTTTTAGATGCTATTTGTACGGAGGAACTATTATGAGTCGTAAAAAATATTCACCAACTCAAAAAAAACGTCATCCGAACATTTCTAGACGTTTGCGAAACCATATACAAGATCGTTCATTAACAGAAATGTACGCATCTCTGTTCGAACACAATCCTGATAGTATTATTTCATTAAATTTAGAAGGAGTTATTCTACATATAAATCCTTCTGCCGAAAGAATATTAGGTTACACTTCTTTAGAATTAGAACAGAAAAATATTACCTCTATTTTAGAAGCCCATATTTCTGAGCAAGTATTACAAAATATAAAGAATACTGAAGCGGATAATCAACAAGAGTATATCTTATCTATTTATCATAAAAATGGATTCTTATTAGATGTTGTGACAAAACTAGTTCCTATTTTTGTTCAAAATCGTCTTACTGGCGTATATGCTATTATGAAGCCGCTTGAAAAATCAGAAAGAATTGAGAATATGCTAAAAGAAAGTGAGAAGAGATTACGTACATTAGTAAACTCCATGCCTGCGTTTGTTATTTTTAAAGATCATGAAGGGCGCTGGCTTGAGGCAAATGATTACGCACTTTCTTGCTTCAATTTCCATCATGTACCTTACCACGGGAAAAAAGATAGCGAACTCATTCAATATAATGAAGCATACCGAGAAGCTTTTTTACATTGTGAAGAAATCGATGAACTAGCATGGCAACAAAGACAAATTCTTCATGGCGAGGAATTTATTATACATAGAGATGATTTCGATCTAATCTTAAGTATATCAAAAGTTCCGCTTTATCATCCTGATGGTTCTCGCAAAGGTCTTATCGTGATGGGGAGAGATGTTACTGAGCTAAAAGAAACTGAAAAGTTACTACGAAAATCAGAGAAGCTCGCAGTAGTCGGACAACTGACAGCTGGAATTGCCCATGAAATTCGAAATCCACTCACTTCTCTAAAAGGTTTTCTAACGTTGCTCCTCCCTGAAATAAGTGAGGAGCAGAAATGGTATATCGATGTTATGTTAAGTGAGATTTCACAAATGGAATCCATCACGAGTCAATTTATGGCGATGTCTAAGCCACAAGTATTATCTATCCAAACTTGTAACATACAAACTTTAATTGAAGAGGTAGTTACATTTATTTTACCGACTGCAATTATGCATAGCGTTCATATCATCATGGATCATTTTGATTACGTATATGATATTCAATGTGACGGTAATCAATTAAAACAAGTGTTTATAAACATATTAAAAAATGCGATAGAAGCAATGCCAAATGGCGGAAATATTTTCATCCAAACAAAACCATTAGAGGATAATTTCATCTTAATACGAATTATCGATGAAGGTTGCGGCATTCCTGAAGATCGTATCTCCCGTCTAGGCGAACCTTTTTATAGTTTAAAAGAAAAAGGCACAGGACTAGGATTAATGATGTGTTACAAAATAATTGAAGAACATCATGGTAGATTACACATTTCAAGCGAATTAAATAAAGGTACGATTGTTGATATTGAGCTACCACTTTCTTCATCTCATCTTGCAATCCAGTCTTAAATAAAAAAGAAGCATCTGCTAACGATTAGCAGATGCTTCTTTTTTTAAAATGCTTTGTCATACCACTCTTTTGCTTTTTCTACTTCACCCATCGTTAATTGATGCCCTCGATTTTCCCAATGCATTGTTACATTCGCATTTGCATTTTCTAATAGTACCTTCAATTCCTCTGACTCTGCTGATGAACAAATTGGGTCATTTGTCCCAGCAGCAATAAACACAGATTTCCCTGCTAAATTTGCTAATTGCATTCCTCTTCTTGGTACCATTGGGTGATGAAGCACAGCACCTTTTAATGCATTTTCGTAATGGAATAATAAGCTTGCTGCGATATTTGCCCCATTCGAATAACCGATAGCTACAATGTTATTTCTATCGAATTTATATTCTTTAGCCGCTTCATCTAAAAATTCATTTAATTCCTTCGTACGGAAAATTAAATCCTCTTCATCAAAAATGCCCTCTGCTAATCGGCGGAAGAAACGCGGCATCCCATTCTCTAACACATTTCCCCTAACGCTTAATACCGACGCTTCCGGATCAATTATTTCTGCAAGTGGTAGTAAATCTAATTCATTACCACCTGTGCCATGAAGTAATAACAACACTGGTTTTGACGTATCTTTTCCTTTTTGAAAAACATGTTTCATCATAATCCTATTCCCCCTTCAATCACTTTAATCTAAATTTCTCACTTCAAATGGTAAAAGCGTTTGTTCAATCTGTTTTCTATGTTGTTCATATTGTTCCGGTAACTTTAATTCCTCACCCATCGTCTCTAACGATTCATCATGAGCGAAACCAGGAGGATCTGTTGCAATTTCAAATAAGATTTCACCATGTTCTCTAAAATAAATCGCGTTAAAATAATTTCGATCTTGTACAGGAGTTACGTGATATCCAAAACGCGACACATGCTCTTTCCAGTCTAGCTGATCAGCATCGTCAATCGCTCTCCAAGCTATATGATGAACTGTACCAACGCCCATTTGGCCACGACCGATTGTTGATAATTTCAAATCAATAATATTTCCAATATCAGCAGAAGAACGGAATCGAACAAATTCACCCTCTTCTCCAATTTTCTCAAGACCCATAATATGTTCTAACAATTCAGCTGTTTTTTGAGGCTGTGCAGATAAAAGAACAGCACCTCCAAACCCTTTAATTGCTACTTCTGGTGTAACTTCTCCAAAACTCCAATTATTTAATTCGCCTGCTTCTCTTTCAACTAATTCTATATGCAAACCATGCGGATCATCAAATTCTAAATACTCCTCTCCAAAACGAGTCATTTTCGTATACGAAACATCGAATTTTTCTAATCTATTTTCCCAAAACTCCATTGCACCTTTTGGTACAACGTAAGACGTAATTCCTACTTGACCATCCCCAATAATACCTTGACGAGCACCTGCCCATGGGAAAAACGTAATAATTGTTCCAGGTTTTCCTCCTTCATTTCCAAAATAAAGATGGTACGTACCTGGATCATCAAAATTCACTGTTTGTTTCACTAAACGTAACCCTAATACACCAGCATAAAAGTCTACATTTTCTTGTGGATGCCCTACAATCGCTGTAATGTGATGGATTCCCATTGTTTTCTTTTCCATTTCTTCCACTCCTTTTTTATTTCATTATAAAAATTCTTTTACATTTAAATTCATTATTCATTTTGTCCATGCTACAAAGTAAAATCCGTCATTATAATTTTATCTCGAATTCGAGATATCGATTATAAAAATACACATTAACTTCCAGCTTGTCAATTCATCTCAAATTCGAGATAGTTTTTAAAAAATATTTACTCCATTTAAAATCTTTATTCAAAGTACAAATTAACTTGAACTCAAATTTATTATAAGTTACTTACTTTTAGTTGTCAATAAGTTCCTTATTTTCATTTTAAATAAAAAGAGAGTAAACGCCAGTTTCGTTTACTCTCTTCGCTAATCATTTCGTTTCTTCTTCCAATATTGCTTCCATCTCATTAAATTCACGATGAACTGCTTTAACGGGTTCTTTCGTTAATAAACTTACAACGATAACAGTTAATAAACTACAGAAAAATCCAGGTACCATTTCATACATAATTGCTTTTAAACTTGGAATTTGTACCCATGCTATAACAACTACTGCACCAACAATCATACCTGCAAGAACGCCCCATTTATTCGTCCTTTTCCAATATAAACTTAATAAAATGGCTGGTCCGAACGCTGAACCAAATCCAGCCCAAGCATAACCTACCAGTGTTAAAATTGTATCACTTGGATGATACGCTAAAACAACTGCGATCATAGCTACTACTAATACTGACAATCTACCGATAAATACAAGTTCTTTGTCACTTGCATTACGACGGAAAAATGTTTTATAGAAGTCTTCCGTTACTGCACTTGAAATAACAAGTAATTGTGAGGAAATACTACTCATAATCGAAGCCAAAATAGCTGATAATAAAAATCCTGTAATGTACGGATGGAATAAAATATTGGAGAATGTTACAAAGACCATTTCTGGGTCTTGTAATGTCGCATTATTTTTAGCATAATAAGCGATACCAATTAGACCAGTAAGCATTGCACCTATAATTGAAATCGTCATCCAACCGATACCGATTCTACGAGAAGTCTTTAAATCTTTAATAGAGGTGATTGCCATAAAACGGACAATAATATGCGGTTGACCAAAATACCCAAGTCCCCATGCTAAAAATGAAATAATGCCAAGTATTGTGGTCCCTTTAAACATATCTAAATGCGATGCATCGACTTGTTTAATCGTATTAAATGTTTCTGTTACACCACCGACATCCGTAAAAGCAACAATTGGCACTAGTACAAGCGCAATAAACATAATACAACCTTGTACAAAGTCCGTCCAGCTTACGGCTAGAAAGCCACCGAATAGTGTATACGCAACAACGACACCCACTGTTACAAATAAACCAATTTTATAATCTAGGTTGAAAGAATTTTCAAACAAACGTCCACCTGAAACTAAACCAGCCGACGCATAGAATGTGAAAAATACTAAAATGACGATAGCGGAGACAAAACGAAGTATTTTCGTACGATCTTTAAACCGATTCTCTAAAAAGTCTGGAATCGTAATTGAATCATTTGCCACTTCTGTATACGTTCGTAAACGTGGGGCAATGATTAAATAGTTTGCATAAGCACCTATTAATAAACCTATCGCAATCCATACACTTGATAATCCTGTTGCATACATCGCACCAGGTAATCCCATTAGCATCCAACCACTCATGTCAGAAGCACCAGCTGATAAAGCTGTAACTGCTGGACCGAGTCCCCTTCCACCTAACATATAATCTGATAAATCGGATGTCTTCTTATAAGACCAATATCCGATATACAACATACCTGCCATATAAATAGCAAGCGAAACCATAATTTCAATCTTCACCAAATCTCTCCCTTATTCCATAAGCCATTCAAAATTTCGAAAAATGACTTTTTCTATTTTCTTGTTTTCGCTTATGGTTCCCTACCTTAACAAACATTTTTTGTTCTTTCAAGTGAACGAGCACTTTTCATTACATGTGAAAACCTTTATAAACGCCTTTATCCCAGTGGATTACAATGATTTTTCAAGAAATTAAAGTAATAATATTCAGAAAATAAAAAAGCCATACAAATGTATGACTTTTAACTCTATTTAAGCATAGCTCATCTTCTATTTACTAGTAGGAAACAATTCTGAAAGAGAAACTACCCGCCCCACCTCATCTTTAAACACAATATGCTCTCTCATTAAATGGCGCGGACTCTTTACTCCCGCTGCTGCTGCGAGTGAGAACACACTATATCTCATACTTATTATATAATTCATGACTCGCCACTTCTTCTCATACGGATCTAACGCTTTTTGATAATGCGGATTCGTCGTGGCTACACCAGATGGACATTGGCCAGAATTACATTGAAGGGCCATAATACAGCCGCTTGCCATCATAAATCCGCGGGCTGAACTTACAGCATCCGCTCCAATCGCTAAAGCAATCGCCACTTTATCTGGTGTGATTAATTTACCCGATGCAAATACTTTAAACTTGTTACGGACACCATAATAATTTGCTGTATCGATAAATGTAAGTAATGCTGGAATAAGCGGCAGTCCCATACAATCTGCCATCGATTTATACGTTGCCCCTGATCCACCTTCTGAACCGTCTATTGTAATAAAATCTGGGTAAATATTTAGTTCTTTCATTGTTTTTATTAAATCTTCCAAAGGCTCCTGCTGACCAATTACAATTTTCATTCCAACTGGTTTACCGCCGCTTTCTTGCAACTGTTGAATAAAACAAAGTGTATCCACTGCATTCTTTAAAAATGAAAATCGATTCGGTGAATTAATCGTCTCTCCCTTTCGGACGTTGCGAACAAAAGCAATTTTCTCATTTACTTTTTGTCCCTCTAGATGACCACCACGTATTTTAGCACCTTGCCCAAATTTCAATTCGAATGCTCTAATATTACTTTCTTTCGCTTTCTCCATGAATTTTCCCATTGAAAAATTACCGTCCTCATCACGGTACCCAAATAACCCTGGACCAATTTGCGCAACGATATTCGCTCCTGTATGTAAATGTTCTGGAATAACGCCACCTTCACCAGTATTAATCCACGATCCGCCTGCCATTTTCGCTCCAAAACCACTCGCTAAAATATAATTTTCTCCAATCGCGCCGTAAGAAGTCGCAGATGCTCCAAACATGCCATGTAGTTTCCACGGATATTTACGGTTTTCACCGACTATAATTGCATCATCTTCTTCGTACAGCCAAAGATTCGTTGTATCCGCTGTCAATTTTTCTCTTCTTGAAAATAATCCTTCTTTATGAATCATGTACTTTTTACCTTCCCGCTCTTGCGAAAGATTCACACTTAATTCCTCAGTTAATATCGGAAATAATGTATTAGCAATATAATAGCCAGAAGCTTCAAAATCTCGTTTTGATCCAAAACCAAGTATTTCAGAGCGATATTTCGCTAAAAACATAACACTTTGAAAATCATAACGTGAGAAAGGCTTTCCATCCGTATCATGATCAAACCAATATTGTCGAAATTCAGGCCCTATCTTTTCCAGTAAGTAGCGCATTCTTCCTAAGTACGGATGTAACTTTAAAATAGAATGATGTGTTCGTTTTTTTATAAAAAATGTAATGATAAAAAAGATGATTAAAAGCAACATTAAAAATAGTAATATACTAATAATAACGAGTAGCGTTTCACTCATCCCGCTTCCCCCTATGAAATCCCATAATAAAAGGAGAACACTCGGTGTGCTCTCCTTTTATCTTTATTCATACTAACGTAGCAAGATGCTCTTTCGCGTCATATTCAACTAAACTTTCAGCATGTTTAATTCGATGAACAAAGTCTGGATTAGCAATTAACGGTCTGCCGAATGCCACTACATCAATTGTTCCTTCTTGCAACGCTTCTTCGGCCTCTTTCGGATTTAAATTACCAACCCCAACAATCGTACCATCCCAATATTTTCTTACTAGTTGATGAAAATTCTTTCCGTCAGCAATCTCTTGCGTATAATTCATCGTTGAAGGATGGATCATCGTTAATCCAACTTCTTTGAACATATTTACGAACGTTTCAATTGCAAGCTCTGGATTTTCCCACATATAAGTAGGGTTATCACCTTTAAAAGCAGAGAAACGAAGAAGTGTTTTATCGGCTCCAACTGCTTCTATTACAGCCTCCGTTACTTCTTTCATAAATGTTAACCTTTGTTTTAAATCACCACCGTATTTATCTGTTCGCTTATTCGCAAACTCATAAGTAAATTGATCAATTAAATATCCGTGTGCACCGTGAATTTCTACTCCATCAAACCCAGCTTCGATTGCATTTTTCGCAGCTTGTGCGTATTGACCAATAACTTCTTCTATTTCTTCTAACGTCAATGCTTCTGGTGTATCAAACGGTTTACGAAAACGCGGAACATTCCCTTCTGCAGCAATAGCAGACGGTGCTTGTGGCAATTGACCACCAATTATTTCATGATGACTCATACGCCCAACATGCCATATTTGAGCAATAATCGTCCCGCCTTCTTTATGTACTGCCTCTGTAACAGGTTTCCAAGAATCGATTTGTTCTTGCGTATAAATACCTGGTACTCCTGGGTTCCCTTTTGCTCTCGGACTAATGACAATTCCTTCTGTAATAATTAGTCCAATTCCATCCGCAGCACGTTTTCTGTAGTATTCCACTACATCAGCGCCAACTACTCCAGTCTCATTATCTGCAAAGCATCTTGTCATCGGTGCCATTGCTATACGATTACGAAGAGACAAAGCTCCAATTTGAATTGGATCAAACAACTTTGTTTCTTCAACGTTTTCAAAAGATCCACCAGCGTTTACATTTGTTCCTTCATAAATACTCGCTGCTTTATTACTTGAACTTGTCATTTTTCTTCCCCCTAAAAAATCTTACTATAATCGCATCATACTTACTTTTAGATAGTAACGTCAATTTTTACGACTTTACAATAAAAAATTCGAATATCAAAAAAATAAAATACTATAAATAATATTAAAAAGGTTTCCTTAGAAGGAAACCTTTTTTGTTGACCATATATGGCTGTCAATTCGTTTATCTCTTTAATATAAAAAATACCTTATCAATAGAAGTGAATATGGTTCAGTATTCTTCTAAAAATACTAACTTATATACCTAAAACAATGAAAGCCCTACCTCTCTTTCATCCTTACGGCTCCTCGTCCGTGCCAGTGTGAATCAGGATTGCAAAAATCAAGTAACTATTTTATCGAAGTATTGAATTAAACTTCGAACATTCGTAAAAGAAATTTAAAATAAAAATGGATTTGATTGTAGTAATAACAAAAGAGGTTAATGCTTTAAAAGTGGTTTGAAAGAGTTGAATGTCTTTGAAATGATTGATTGCCTATAATTATGTTCCCAAAAAATTCAAGATCTTTTTTGGGATGCAATACATTATTTGTAATGAACCTTAACAAAAGCTTTTTATTTGATTTTCTGTGATACCTTCAATTAATCCAAGTTCACTAATCAAAAATTCATGTGCGTTATCTAACATTTTCTTTTCGCTTGCATTAAGTGCTTTTTCTTTCTGTATACGCATTAAATCACGCACAACTTCAGCACCTTCTTGCATTTTACCCGTTTTTATTTTATCAGTGTTCACTTTATACCTTTGTTTCCACGTAAGTAATCTATCTGATTCCCCATGCAAAAAAATATCTATTATGTGTAGTAATGCCTTGATATCTGTAACTGGTCGTATATTTGAGTTCAATATTTTGCCTTCAGGAATCATTATTTCCATATTGTTAGCCGACATTTTTATAACATAATATTGTTGTTTTTTTCCTGCGATTTCTTTCTCTTCTATGGCTTTAATTATACCTGCTCCTTGCATTGGATAAACAATGTTATCGCCAATTTGAAACAAATAATCCACCTCCATATATGGTAACCTTCTTAAGCTTAACACACATTCATTTTTTTAGCAAAATTTTTATTTTATCACAAAATTATTTTACACGTCAACACTTCAGAAGCAAGAAATTAAATTTACACAATACACTATAAAAACCGCAATTCCATTAACGGTTCCACACACATTCATTCTCTTTTAACACAAAAACACATCACTACATTTAAGTAGTGATGTGTTTTTGATAAGGCATAAATAAAGATCTACTTTTCTGTCTATATACTAACCTGCTTACGAATCGTCTCCCGCGCTAAAAGAAAACTCATAATCACTTGCGCAGCTACTCTACTCGTCATATCCCTAAAATCAAGAGTTGGATCAATTTCTACTATATCCATCCCTTGAACGAGTGGCTCTTTACCAAGAAATTCAATTGCATCAAGTAAAGTAGTACTATCCATCCCACCAGGGCCAATTGCTGGACAACCTGGCGCAAATGCTTGGTCTAGTACGTCCATATCAAGAGAAATGTAAATAGAAGTCACACCCTGATTTCTTAATACTTCAATACTTTCCGTGATAATATCTTTTATTTCTCGTTTTCGTACGTCTTTCATTGTGTACACTGTCACACCATGTTCTTTTGCATATTCATGGTACGCACGTGCATTTGAAAAATTACGAATGCCGATTTGAACGAGTTGTTTTCCTGTTATGACATCATTTTCTAGCAAACTACGGAACGGTGTACCATTTGATGGACCACCATCATCTAAATTACGTAAATCATGATGAGCATCAAATTGAATAATACCGATTTTCCCTTTACTATTTGCAAATCCTGTTATACTTGGAAAACTAATTGAGTGGTCACCACCAAGTACGATTGGTATCATGTTCGGATTTACTTTCGTTACATGACCAACTGTTTTCGCAATTCGGTTATGACTTTCTTTTATATCCGTCACATGCATCGTAATATCACCGCAATCATACAGAACACTTTCTTTCATATCGTGTTCTTCTGTAATTGCGTATGTACTATATGCATCTAACATCGCACGAATTGTTTTTGGCGCAAAACATGCACCTGAATGACTAATAGATGGTTTAGAAAGGGGTGCTCCAATTAAGGCAGCACCGAATATTTCTACACCTTCCTCCCAATCTTTAATCATTTCACTCCATTTCGTCACTTCACGATCAATAAACTTTGCATTTTTCTTTAAATAGTGGCCGTGCTCCACGATTGTTCACCTCTTGTATATGCAATATTCCCATTCTTCCATACTGTATTTACATGACTTACACCATAATGGTACGGTACGTAAGCATAATTGTAAGCATCCCATAACACTAAATCTGCCTTACGACCAACTCTAATTTTCCCAGCTACATCACCACGGTTAATGGCATAAGATGAGTTAACTGTTACGGCATTCCAAACTTCTTCTGGTGTCATTTTCAGTTTTAGCATTGCAATGCTCATAATAAGCTGAATGTTTTCAGTTGGACAGCTACCTGGGTTAAAGTCTGTAGCTAATGCAACTGCAACACCTTCATCAATCATTTTACGACCGCGAGCGAAGCTTTCTTTATTTAAATAGAAAGTTGTTCCTGGTAATAGAGTTGCTACTGTATTCGAGTTTGCAAGCATTTCAATTCCTTTATCAGAAGCGCCAACTAAATGATCTGCTGATGCTGCACCGATTTCAGCAGCAGCTTCCGCACCACCAAGAGGGTCGATTTCATCTGCATGAATTTTCACATCAAAGCCAAGCTCTTTCGCTTTTAGTAAAAACTCTTTTGACTCTTCGACAGAGAACACACCTGTTTCACAGAAAATATCGACGAACTCAGCCAATTGCTTCTCTTTCATTTCTGGCAATAAATCTAACATCCATTGTAAAAACTCTTTTGATCTTCCTTTATACTCTTTTGGAACTGCATGAGCACCTAAAAATGTTGAAACTAAATCGACTGGATGCTCTTTTTGTAATTGTGCAGTTGCCTCTAATTGTTTCCATTCCGTCTCATCATCTAATCCGTAACCACTCTTCGCTTCTACAGTTGTCACACCGAAAGATAGCATGCGGTCTAAATGGAATTTCGCTTTTTGAACAAGTTCTTCTTTCGATGCTTGTTTCGTTGCATTTACAGTCGAAAGAATACCGCCGCCTTGTTCTAAAATTTCTAAGTACGGAACTCCTTGTAATTTCAGCGCGATTTCATTTTCACGAGATCCACCAAATACAAGATGAGTATGCGGATCAACTAGGCCAGGAGAAACCATTTTCCCTCCGCAATCAATAACTTCTTTCGCTTGTAATCCTTTTACTTCTTCCGCTGTTCCAACGAAAGTGATTACGCCATTTTCAATTCCGACTACACCGTTTTCGATAACAGGAAGCGTGTTCATTGCTTCCCGTCTTAACAAGCCATCTTCTTGATCCATTGTTAGTAATTGACCGATATTTATTAGTAAAGTGTCCAGCATGTTTTCTCCTCCTTATTTCATCATTGGAATGTTAACGCCTTTTTCTTTCGCAGTTTCAACAGCTAAGTCATACCCAGCATCTACGTGACGAACAACACCCATACCAGGGTCAGAAGTTAATACGCGTTCAATACGTTTTGCTGCTGCTTCTGTTCCATCTGCAACGATAACCATTCCAGCGTGAAGTGAATACCCCATACCAACGCCGCCACCGTGGTGAACAGACACCCAGCTTGCACCGTTTACACTGTTAATTAATGCATTTAAAATTGGCCAGTCTGCTACTGCATCACTACCGTCTTTCATCGCTTCTGTTTCACGGTTTGGAGATGCTACTGATCCGCAATCTAAATGGTCACGACCGATTACGATTGGTGCTGATAATTCACCATTTGCCACCATTTCATTAATGATGCGACCAAATTTCGCACGCTCACCGTAACCTAACCAACAAATACGTGATGGAAGACCTTGGAATTCAACTTGCTGACGAGCCATACGAATCCAGTTACATAAATGTTCATTATCAGCGAACTCGCGTAAAATTACTTCGTCTGTTTTATAAATATCTTCTGGATCACCAGAAAGTGCTACCCAGCGGAACGGTCCTTTTCCTTCACAGAATAATGGACGGATAAATGCTGGAACGAATCCTGGGAAATCGAATGCATTTTTCAAGCCTTCATCGAAAGCAACTTGGCGAATGTTATTTCCATAATCAAATGTAATTGCGCCTTTTTCTTGCATTACAAGCATTGCTTCTACATGTTTTGTCATACTTTCTTTTGATAATTGTACGTAACGTTCTGGATCTTCTTCACGAAGTTTCGCTGCCTCTTCTAACGTATAACCTACTGGAATATAACCGTTTAATGGGTCATGAGCAGATGTTTGATCCGTAACTAAGTCAGGGATAATATTACGATTTACTAACTCAGGTAAAATTTCTGCTGCATTGCCTAATAATCCAATTGAAATAGGCTCTTTCTTCTCTTTATACTCGTTTGCAATAGCCAATGCTTCTTCTAATGATTCTGTATACTTATCACAATATCTCTTTTCAATACGACGATCGATACTACGCTTATCTACATCAATAGCAATGACAACACCGCCATTCATCGTTACAGCAAGAGGTTGTGCACCACCCATACCACCTAAACCAGCAGTAAGTGTTAATGTACCTTTTAATGAACCTTCAAAATGTTGACGAGCTGCTTCACCAAATGTTTCATATGTTCCTTGTAGAATCCCTTGTGTTCCAATGTAAATCCAGCTACCAGCTGTCATTTGTCCGTACATCATAAGACCTTTTTTCTCTAGTTCTCGGAAGTGATCCCAATTCGCCCATTTTGGTACTAAGTTTGAATTCGCTAACAGAACACGCGGCGCGTCTTCATGTGATTTAAAAATGGCAACTGGTTTTCCTGATTGAACAAGTAACGTTTCATCGCTTTCTAACGTTTTTAATGAATCTACGATTGCATTGTAGCTTTCCCAGTTACGAGCTGCACGGCCAATTCCACCATATACAACTAATTCTTCTGGTTTTTCAGCTACCTCAGGATCTAAATTGTTCATTAACATTCGAAGTGCTGCTTCTTGCACCCAACCTTTCGTTTGTAACTCTGTACCTCTTGGCGCGCGAATTGTTTGTTGTACTTTTTCCATTTCAATCTCTCCCTTTTCTCATTTTATAGTGCTGCGTTTACATCTAATCTTTCTTTTATCGAATAATTCGTTTTTAACCAATGCGCAATATTTTCAATATCAGTTGAGAATATGCGGTCATTTGTAATAGAAGGTACTTGTTGACGGCCTTGATGGTAGAAGCTCTTCGTCACTGCACTCATGTTTTCAATACCGCGATATTCTGCTGCTTGCATTGCACAAATCATCTCAATTGAAAGAACACGTCTTGCATTTTGAATGATCTGATGTGCATGGCGTGAAGCAATTGTTCCCATACTTACATGATCTTCTTGGTTAGCAGAAGACGGAATTGAATCTACACTCGCCGGATGTGCTAACGTTTTATTTTCAGAAACTAGTGACGCTGCAGCATATTGCATAATCATTGCACCTGACTGTAGTCCTGGTTCTGGACTTAAAAATGGTGGTAAATCATTTAATTGCGGATTTACTAAACGCTCAATACGACGTTCTGAAATATTTGCAAGTTCTGCCATTCCTACTTTTAAGAAGTCCATCGCAAACGCAATCGGTTGACCATGGAAATTCCCGCCCGAAATTACTTTTTCCCCACCATCAAAGATAAGCGGATTATCTGTTGCTGCATTCATTTCAATTTCTAATTTTTCTTTCACATAATTTAAAACTTGCCAAGAAGCACCGTGTACTTGCGGGATACAGCGAAGTGAATAGGCATCCTGTACACGTAGTTCTCCTTGTTTTGTTGTTAATTTACTATCATGAAGAATGTCACGAATTCTGCTTGCTACTTCCACTTGCTCTTTATAACCACGTGCTTTATGAACATTTTCATCAAATGCATCAATAATGCCTTGTAACCCTTCAATTGTCATCGAAGCAATTAGTTCAGCTTGATACGCCGTTGCTTCTGCTTCTATATAAGAAAGAACTCCTTGTGCCGTCATCGCCTGCGTACCATTAATTAACGCAAGACCTTCTTTCGCTTCAAGTTCAATTGGCTCAAGCCCTTCTTCTGTAAGAGCAACCATTGCATGAACGCGTTTCCCTTTATAGAACACTTCACCTTCGCCTAATAATACGAGCGCGAGATGAGATAAAGGCGCTAAATCTCCACTTGCACCAAGTGAACCTTGTTGCGGAACGACTGGATGAATTTTACGATTTACAAACTCAAGAAGCATATTTACAACAAGCGGCCTTACGCCTGATACTCCTTTAAGCATCGTGTTTGCTCGTAAAATTAACATTCCGCGCGATACTTCTTCAGAGAATGGATCACCAATCCCGCATGCATGTGACTGAATTAAATTATGCTGAAGTGCCTTTACATCATCTTTTTGGATAAGCACATCACTAAACTTTCCAAATCCAGTTGTAATTCCGTAAACGACTCTTCCGTCCTCTACAATTTTCTCAACTACTTCGCGGCACTCCGCTACCTTTTGCATACTAGTTGGACAAGCTGTTACACCTTCTCCTTCCAGTAATAACCTCTTCATTTCTTCAACTGTCAATGTATGTCCTGTTAACGTAATCATCATTTTTCCTCCTTAAAAAGGCAAAAGGGGACCTTATCTTTTTAAGACAGACTTCTGTCCTAAAAAAGTAAGGCCCCCTTCTAACTAATAGACTATGGGCAAATCATATGTGATTAATTCCTAAACCAATCGCCTCATGCTCAGATCCTTTTACAGGTGCACCAATCGTTCCATATAATGCAACAGCAACCCATTCGCCTTCTTTTTTTCCGTCGTATGGTGTACCGCGCACAATCGCAAAACGAAGTCCTACTGTACGAAGAACGTCTGCTAACTGAATTTGACCTCTCGTCACTCCGTACAAAGCTTCCATAATTGCATGATAAAGTGCATGTGTTTCTCTGTAAACGTCTGTTTCAATAACTTGGTTGCTTTTAGCCGCTGTTTCCATTGCTGCGACAACCTTTTGCGAATTCATTGAACCCACTTTCCCCGTACAATACTTCCAACCTTTTGGAATGGATAATACAGGACTTTCATTCTCATCCGCAAGTGCCAACAGCATGGCCATACGACCAATTCGATGTGTTCCTTGAAGAAGCATGTGACTCTCTCATTTCTTTTGAATTATTTGAATATTACTTAATTTAAGAATATATGAAAACATTTAAATCGTCAATAGTTTAAAATCATATTCAAATATTTTTTTCATCCCCATAATTTTGTGTACACAAATGATTTACACAAAATTTCCAGACGTGCTATAGTCTCACTAACAGATGCAAAGGGGCGAAATTTCAGTGACAAAACGAAAAGATATTCATTTTCGAATTGAAGAGAAATTACTTGAAAGGTTTGAATTAGCACTCCATTACGAAGGTTTAAAGAAAACAGATGTATTAACGCACGCAATTCAGCAATTTTGCACGAAAGTGGAATGCGAAAAGATGAATGATGTAAAACGCCAATACAACGTAAGTAACCATTTACAAACACGTATTAATACGCATAAACATTATGAAGAAAAACATGTGAATTTAGATGAAGTCGTCATGGATCATTTACAACTTCAAGGAGATGAAAAAATATTAGAGGTTGGGTGCGCTAACGGGAGTTTCCTTTCCCTATTACAAACTAACGGTCATACAGGACATTTAACAGGTTTGGATCAATCGAAAACGATGCTTTCTGAAGCTACAATAAAAAATAGCATAATCGAGTGGAGACTAGGTGACGCTGGTAAACTTCCTTTCGAAGCTAATTGCTACGACTGGATCGTCGCAAGACATATGTTATACCACATGAAAGACGTCGAAAAAACAATCCAAGGATTCCATAAAGTAATACGTCCTGGTGGCTCACTTTTAGCTACAACAAATTCTGACGTTACATTACCTCGTATAGTTGAAATGTGTAACCGCATGTTAGACGCATTTGATTTACCGAAAACAACATCTTCAGTCACGCCATTTTGTTTGGAAAATGGTAAAGAGATATTACAGTCTGTTTTTCCAACTGTTGAAGAAGCAGTTATTCATAATGCTCTCGTTTTTCATCATGCTACTCCGATTGTAAACTATATTTCTAGCATGTTTCCGTCGCTAAATATACCTGATAATACATACCTTCACACGGAAATGAAGGTATGGCTAAAAGAAGAAGTAGAAAATGAATTGTCACTTCATAACGGTATATGGCGTGATCCAAAAACGTTAGCCATTTATCAATGTCAAAAAGAAAACAGCTAGCATTTGCTAGCTTTTACACGTTTTCTCGTAAAAGTTTCTCCATTACTACATTGCCTTTACCACCATAAAAATCTGTATTATGTTCGTCTGCCACTCCAAAATAAGAGGCAATTGCTATTCCGAATGGTACAAATGCATGCCCTTGTGCTGTAATGATATTTGAGTGTTGCACAACTTCTTTATACACGAAATTTTCTATTGGAAAACAATCGAACTTTTGATAATCTATAGTCGCAGTATAAGAAATCCCCTTAAATAAGCCCGCTTTTGCTAGCGCATACGGTCCAGCGCAAATTGCCGCCACTAATTTTTCTTGTTCATGAAATTGACGAATGATTGAAAAAAGAGATTTTGCATCTTCCAACTGTACTTCTTCTCCACCTGGAATAAGTATCCCCTCATACTCATCTACACATACTTCACTTACTTCTATATGCGGCTGCACTTGCAACCCAGTTTCACTTATAATCAATTCTTTTGTTAAGCCCGCTGTTATGATTTCATACTTCGTTTTCAGCAATGCCGTTGCTACTGTTATTTCAAACTCTGCAAATGTTGGGTATACAAATAAAAGTATTTTTTTCATAGCCCTCTCTCCTTTAACCAGTACATAAAATATACCTCTAGATCGTCCACTGTTAATCTATTCGTATCCAAATAAGTTACAGGAAATTGTTTATACCAATCTTTTTCCGTTTCTACTAATTTAAATTGCTCCTCAAATGTACTTCGTTTTCTTGTCCTATCGTTATTTTTTCTATCATATACATTCTTTTTCGTCACATCTAAATAAAAAATGGCATCTGAACGACATTCTCTTAATTTATATAATTCACCTTTCAATTCAGCTTCTATATCCCACTCTTCCCCTATAATCGTTGGATAAAAGAGTGTAAAAAACTCAATGTCTTCTGGTCCGCGATCAAAAATTACGACTGAACCTTTCACATTTTGAAACTCCTTAATTTTTGCTTCAATAAACATTTTTTGATTTATGATAAACCCTTCTTTTGAATTCATATCCAAATTTAATCGCTTTCGCTTTTCTACAATTGGATAAGGATTTTCATATATAACCGAAAGCCCACATCTCTCTAACCTTTTAGCCAATGTTGTTTTTCCGCTAGCCATCGGCCCTTGCAGTGAAATTACGTATACCATACCTCTCATTCCCTTACACTTTAGTACACCTATAATATACAGAATTTTTAAAACTCTCAACATTATATATATCATCTTGTTTCTTATTCCTATCTAACTTATAATAAAAAATAGAGATTATGACGGACGCATCAATAATGTAAGCTTGGAAATCCAAGCTTACATTATTTTTTGCTTTCCCTTTTCGAATAAAAAGAGTATACTAGATTAGAACGTATGTTCTTAATGATTACATACAGTAAGGAGATAGAACAATGGTATACGACACAAAAGCAATTTCTTGGAATGAGTCTTTAAAACAACTTCAACGCCGCTATACAAACAAACAAGTTGACCGAAAAGAATTTGAGGATATTGAACTGATGGAATTCTTCCGCGATAACGACTACATTTCTTTACCTACACATATAAGCGGCCTATCAAAAACACGTTTTACTTCTTACTCTATTTTCACAACTGAAGATAAAGATCGTAAAGTTGGCACACTTATTATTGAGTATGTTGAAGACGATAATAATAATTTATGTGTTGAACAACTATACTTCGTTTAAACTATAACGCTTGGTCAAAATGACCAAGCGTTCTTGCTTTCTATGAATCTCACTGTATATAATATGAATAAAAGAAAACCGCTATCATTAAGGGGGGATATGCTTGCTCGAAGGATGGTTCAGTTGGTTCATTGTATTATGGACGGTTATTTTATTAGGGCTTATGTCTATCGGTGGATACTTTATGTTCAGAAAATTTTTAAAACGATTACCAAAAGAAGACGGCATGTCCATTTTGGATTGGGAAGAACACTACATAAATAAAACGAGACATTTATGGGCTGACGAACAAAAACAATTGTTAGAAGAGCTTGTAAGCCCTGTTCCAGAACTATTTCGCGATGTTGCAAAATCAAAGATCGCTGGAAAAATCGGGGAACTTGCATTACAAGAAAATGCCTCTCGAATTACACAAGACTTAATTATTAAAGGATATATCATTGCCACACCAAAGCGTGATCATAAATTTTTAATTAAAAAACTACAAGAAAAAAAGATTGATTATTCTAACTATAAATCTTTACTCGCAAAGTAACTCCATATTATTTTCGATAAAAAAGACAGCGCCTTTAACGCTGTCTTTTTATTTAGTACATATACAGTTTTTAAGTTAGCTTCATATCTTTTTCATTATAAAAACCATCTTCTTTTTCCATTTCCTTCTGTAATTTCGTAAAGGAACGATACATTGCAATTCTCCATGACACAATCATCGCAAACGCAAGTAAGAAGAACATGCCACTAAGTTGTCCTAAATCAAGAGATTGGCTTAAGTATGTTTTAAATACAATCCGCACGACAAGTAATCCAATTAATATAAAAACAAAGGCTTTTGAACGCTTCAAATAAATCTCTTGTCCTCTAATTTCAAACTTAGATGTTTTAATAAGAAAAATAGAGAAAATCAAACCGACACCAATTGCTTCTAACATTTCTGCTGGAGTTAATCGAAATTCAGGAAAAACATACATCAATGCGCCCGTACTCATAAAAAATGGCGGAAGTATAATTTTTTTCAATGTTGCAGGTTTCTTAGCTGCTTTTAAACGAATAAACATCGCACCGACAGCCATACAAACAGCAACGATACTGGATAAAACAACTATGTTCATATTTTCTCATCCTTTTTTGTGGCTATATGCAAAATATACTTTCATTATATGCTTTTCCGTTAGTATTTCCAACATTTTCGCAGAATAATACTAAAAACCGGTAAAACCACCAAATAAACTTGAGAAATATACGATAATTTTCGTCATCCAGTTAAAGTATAGGAAGACACCCATAACAATCATAATGTATCCTCCGACTTTCATGAAGGCCATACTATTTCTTTTAATCCAAGACATTTTCGTAATAAAAAATGACAGTACGAAAAACGGGATAGCAAATCCAAGTATGTAAGCAATCATGTAAATCATTGCTGATTCTGGGTTTGTTGCTGCTAATCCAATTACGGACACTAGAATTGGTCCGGTACATGGCGTCCACCCTGCTGCAAAGGCTAATCCAATTAGTACTGATCCAAAATAGCCACTTGGACGATTTTTAAATGTAAATTTACGGTCTTGCATTAAAAATTTCGGCTTAAACACCCCGACAATAATTAAACCGAACACGATGATAAAGATACCACCTAACTGTCTGATTAAATCTTTATAGTCAGTAAAGATTCCTCCAATAAAACTTGTACCAAATCCAATTGCAATAAATATAATTGAAAATCCAAGTAAGAAAAACGCTGTATGTATCATACTTCTTTTGCGAAGCATTGCATTTTCTTCTTTCAATTCAGAAACCGACATACCTGTTATGTACGATAAAAATGCCGGATAAAGCGGTAAGCAACATGGGGAAATAAATGATAAGAACCCGGCGCCAAACGCTAAAAAAATACTAATATCTTGCATCATTCCACTCCTCTCCCTAAATATTGTAACAAAAACACATAAAAATACTATGAACAATTCGTGAAATCACTTTTACAACGTGGCAATAAGAAAAAACATATTTCCTCACAGTTTCTAATAAAACGTTTTCATTTCCTTCTATTATATAGAAAAAACTCAAATGCATTATGAAACTCCTTTAATTGTTATTAACATAACAAAGGTAACATAGTTTCTCAAATAATTAGCACGCTACTAGTACGTCTATTTACATATTTGTTTAAAAAATATTTTTTTCAAATGCTGTCTCTATACAATGCAAAGTTGATTTTATAATACTTCTACTATTAATAATTTCAAGATTATGCATAAATATCATACTTTTATTATTATTCTATAAAATGTCATACTTTTCTTTCATTTGACCCTTTATTTCTAATTTTGTATACTTCCCTCTAGTTATATATTTTCGATACGGAACAACTTCATATAGATGGGAGGAATTTTTCATGCTTCGTTATTCTCTTTTAGTTTTATTAGGAGCGTGTAGTTATGGAATTTTAGCTATTTTTGTTAAGCTTGCATATGCAGAAGGATTTTCACTCGGAGAGGTAATTGGCAGCCAATATTTGTTCGGTTGGATTATTTTGCTTGCTATTACACTTCTATTTTCTAGACATCGCGTTCCTTTAAAGCAAGCATTACTTTTATTCGTTGCAGGAACATCTGCAAGTTTTACCGGAATTTTTTATTATGCCTCATTAAAAACTGTACCAGCTTCTATTGCAATTATTCTTTTATTCCAATTCGTTTGGGTCGGAATTATCATTGAAGCAGTCGCAACAAAAACATTACCTTCAAGAGAAAAAGTTATTTCTGTTATTTTCTTACTTGTAGGGACATTTTTATCAAGTGGTTTACTAGAACAATCAGCAGGTGCTTTCGATACGACTGGAATCATTTTAGGTTTATTATCTGCTGTTACATTCGCAACATACATTTTCGTGAGCGGAAAAGTTGCTGTTGAAGTACCTTCATTACCGCGCGGTGTTCTCTTAATGACTGGTGCTTTAACTTTAGTCATGATTGTATTCCCACCAACATTTATTTTTAATGGTGCCATTTCTCAAGGTCTTTGGAAATACGGTTTAGGATTAGGAACATTTAGTATCGTCATTCCATCTATTGCCTTTACAATCGGGATTCCAAAAATCGGTTCTGGCTTAGCGACTATTCTTGGTGCAGCGGAACTACCAGTTACAACAATTATGTCCGTATTCGTTTTAAAAGAGGCTGTACTATCTTCACAATGGTTCGGTGTATCACTTATATTAATTGGGATTGCAATCCCGCAAATTGCATACGCAATGCGTGGACGTTATCGTAAACATCCTACGCATAAAAAAGTCGCAGCATAAAGTGAAACTTTAATTAGTTGAACCAATCGGGCTTTTATGGGATAAACGAGAGAGGATTTTCATTTGAGAATCCTCTCTTTTATTGTTGTATACTTATGATAACTATTTTGCTGAAGAAAGAAGGCATACTACATGGTATCTATTTCAAATCAACTAAAAGAAAAACTTATTTCCATCCGTCGACATTTACATGAGTATCCAGAACTATCATATGAAGAGTTCGAAACAACAAAAGCAATAAAAAATTGGTTAGAAGAAAAAAATATTACTATCATTGATTCCAATTTAGAAACAGGAATTATCGCTGAAGTGTCTGGTAATAAAAACGGACCAATTGTAGCAGTTCGTGCTGATATTGATGCCCTTCCTATTCAAGAAGAAACACATTTGTCCTATGCATCTAAAGTACGAGGGAAAATGCATGCTTGTGGACACGATTTTCATACAGCTGCTATTTTAGGTACTGCTTTCTTATTAAAAGAAAGAGAATCTTCCCTAAATGGAACGGTTCGCTTCATATTCCAACCAGCTGAAGAAAGTAGTAATGGCGCTTGCAAAGTTATTGATGCTGGACATTTACGTAATGTGCAAGCGATTTTCGGCATGCATAATAAACCTGATTTACCAGTAGGTACAATTGGCATTAAAGATGGTCCACTGATGGCTGGAGTTGATCGATTTGAAATTGAAATTCACGGAGTTGGTACACACGCGGCTGTACCAGATGCTGGCGTAGATCCTATTGTCGCATCCTCTCAAATTGTGATGGCACTGCAAACAATTGTAAGCCGAAATATAAGTTCATCTCATAATGCGGTTGTTAGTGTTACAAATATTCATGCAGGAAATACGTGGAACGTGATTCCTGAAAAAGCTACGTTAGAAGGAACGATTCGCACGTTCCAAGCTGAAACACGTGAAAAGATTCCAGCACTCATGGAGCGTATTATTAAAGGTGTATCTGATGCATTAGGTGTAAAAACGAAATTCCGTTTTTATTCAGGTCCTCCTGCTGTTCACAACGATAAAGCTCTTACAGACTTATCTACTCAAGTTGCCACAAAGATGAATCTTAATATCATCTCGCCTAGTCCGTCAATGGCTGGAGAAGATTTCTCATTTTACCAACAGGAAATACCAGGTTCATTCGTCTTTATGGGAACGAGCGGTACACATGAATGGCATCATCCTGCTTTTACAATTAATGAAGAGGCACTGCCTATAAGTGCAGAATACTTTGCTTTACTAGCCGAAAGAGCACTTAAACAATTCTCATAAAAAAAGCCGTTCAAAGTGCATCTCAGCACCCTGAACGGCTTTTCTTATTAAGTTAAATCACGTTTTAAAAACACAGTATATGAAATACATAAAAATACGAACAAATAAAGCAGTAACATACATGATGCAAACGGGAATGTTACTCCATCAATAAAACTTCCATTCTTTGAAATACTATATAAATCTGTGTTTGCTGGCAATAAATATTTCGCCCAGTTATATCTAGTGGCTGCTAATAACGCAATATTGCCTGATAAAGCAAGGAATAGTGAAATACCAATTGCACCTCCACTAGATCTCGTTAACACAGAAATCATAAATGCAAACGATGCATACACAACCGTTGGTAACCACGATAAAACATAATATTTACTTGCTTCCACAAAAATATTTTGTTTTATTATATTTCCATCTTGGAAAATAAACTCACTCCATGCAGGCTGTTGGAATTTATAAATAACAAGTCCACATAAAGCGGAGAAAATCATATTAAATATAAACAATAAAGCTGCAAATATAACAATTGCTAAAAACTTTGCTGTTAAAATTTTAAATCGACTCGCCGGACGGATTGTTAAAAATTTATATGTTCCCCAGCTATATTCATTCGCAAAAATTGTACTTGCATACACGAGGATAAATGGGAGCAAAATTGGAAATACGATAAAACCTGTATCTCTCATGAAAGAAAGTGGAGAACTGCTTGCCGGTGCTGTATCCGTATCTAAATGCTTCATCTTAAGCTGGTATTCTTTTACAAGCTCATCCCCTGATTTTTCTGCTAAAATAGCTTCTTTTTTCATGCCAAGCTTTTTCTCAATTTCTACAGTACGTTCTGTATAATCTACTTTCCATCCTTTTGTTTCCGGTTCAAAATACTTTACCGTAACCCACCCTAATCCGATTATTAATACTGCAATAACCGCAAATGGAATAATCGTTCGCTTCCGCTTAAATATTTTATACAGTTCGTTATATACTAAATTAAACAATATCTTTTCCCCCTGTTAATTCTAAAAATTGCTCTTCTAACGTTTTTCTTTCTTCATATACACGATACACTTGAATATTTTTCTCAAGCAATGTACGAATAACATTTGGGATTTCTTCATCTTTTACGTTAATAATTAATTCATTATCCTTTAATAAAACATCATGCCCTAACATTTCCGCTGCTTTATTCGCATCATCTACACGTATACGGATCGTCTCCATCTCTTCACTTTGACTATGCTGAATATTTTGCGTAGCCACATATTCCCCGTGCTGAATAATGATAACTCTGTCACACATTAATTCAACTTCTGAAAGTAAGTGACTCGATACAAGTACAGCTTTTCCTTGTTCGTGTGCAATTTTTTTTATGTACATTCTCATTTCATGTATTCCACTAGGGTCTAATCCATTCGTCGGTTCATCTAGTACCAACACATCCGGATCGTGAATAAGCGCCTGAGCGATTCCTAAACGTTGTCTCATGCCGAGTGAATATGCTTTTACTTTACGATTAATTACTTGTCCCATTCCTAACAATTTCACTACTTCATCGATACGTTCTTCGGTCACATTACCATTCATTCGTCCGAAATATGTTAAATTTTCATACCCGCTCAAAAAAGGATAAAATTCGGGTGTCTCAATTACCGCCCCAATTTTCGCAGCGGTTTTTTCAAATTGCTGTTTCACAGATTGACCATCAATCCATACTTCACCTTCTGTCATACGGATCATACCAACCATCATTCTCATTAAAGTCGTTTTTCCAGCACCGTTTGGTCCGAGTAAACCGACAACCTCGCCTTTTTTCACTTCAAAACTAATATTTTGTACAAGTGTCTTTGAGCCGATTCGCTTCGTTAACCGATCGACTTTTACAATTGATTGTTCATTTGTCATTCTATACAACCTTTCCTTCCCATTCTTTGTCAGGTCTTTTCACTGTAACATGATTATTTTTATGTGTAAAATAGAAAAAAGCATGATTTCTCATGCCCTTTCTTTTAATCGCAACGAATTTTCATCTTTTAAACTTCGAACAAATCGATAACATTGCATCATCGTTATTAAAACGACAGTCATCATAATTATACTAATAATTACAACTGCATATATTGTAATTGGCGCACTATTTACTCCTTGTATCCCTGCGATTTTCATAAAGATAACCGTGAATAATTTCAAAAATAGCATCCCATTAATTAATCCGAAAACAAATGCTGCTCCATAAATGAATAATTGCTCCTGACATAATAAACATAGTACTTCTTTTCTTTTTATATTTTCTGCTACATAAGATGTAAACTCCTCTCTCCTCACTAGCAAAAGGGAGTACATCATTTTATATGTAGTAAAAATACATATGAAAATTAGTACAATAAACAGTGTGTAAAAATACATTTGAAATACAAATGCATCCCCTACTTTCAAAATAGCTCCTTCATTAAATTGTAACGATATCATAAAAAACAAAATCATAGTACTCATAGCAATCCACATAAATTGCTTCATCCTTTTGGTAGCAAATGTTCTAATATTTTTTCTCGCTAACCGACATAAAGACATAAAATTCTTCCCCTACCTTATTACATACGCATTCTATACTACTAGTGTATAAAAATATGACATTTTAAACATCGCACTACAATCGGAATTTCTTCTAAGTCTTTAGTCCTATAAAACGAAATGATAAAAAATCACATTTAGAATATAATTGTAAAAAGGAGGAGATTGCATGCGTATAAAATTACTATCAATCTTGTGTTTATTATTACTCACAAGTTGTAGCCAAATAAAAAACAATGAAGTTGCCATTGTTGAGCCATACAAATTAACAAAAGAGCAAGCTTCTATTTTACAAATGACTCCTTTTCAAGAAGGAAATAGCATATTTTATAACGTTACTCTTAAAAATGATAAAGATGAAATAAATGCTACAATTGATTATTATAACAATGGTAAAAAAACAAAAGAAATTGCTAATATAGCTACCTCACATTTTTCAAAAAAGAAAGTAAAGCTTTCTTTTTTACCGCCACATTTCCAATTCGATAAAGATATACAAGAAAAAAGGCAGTGGTATCTGAATATTGAAGGTGGTTCAACACTTGTTCCTGAAGAAGCGCCACCAAGCGTAAATAGCTCTGCAACTACTACAATCCAATCTATAAAAAATTTAAAATACAATCAAAAAACAACTTTAGCTGCTGTAATCCAAAGCAGTAAAAAAACTGTAAGCGTTCCTACCATTGATGAAGAAACAGGTATTGATCTACTCTTAAAAGAAAATGAACACGTTTATCTATTTAGTATCGAGCTAAAAAAAGAACAATAAAGCGGAAATGCAACTTAAGTTGCATTTCCGCTTTATTGTTTAATAAGGTGTACTTTTATGGATTTGAATTAAATCCATATTCTGTTACTACTATTGCTCATCTTCTACTTCTATTCTTTTCTTCTCTCTTGCAATTTTTAAAAACTCTAGCAGCTCTGGATTACTATTCATTTTTTTGTAAGCCACTGACATTTCTGCAACAAAATTAGAATCATATAACTCTTTATATACAACTTCTGTTTTATATAACTTATTTGCCGACACGGGTATTACTGTAATTCCAATCCCTGCTGCTACAAGCCCCATAACTGTTTGATACTCTGTTGCTTCTTGTACAATACGCGGACTAAATCCAACTTCTCTGCAAAGAGATAAAATTGTATCATACAAAGCTGGCCATACTGGTCTCGTAATAAATACAAACGGCTCATCTCGTAAATCTTCTATATGTATTTCATCTTTCTCTGCAAGTGGATGTGCCTTTGGTAAACATAAGGTGCAAGATAACCTTTGAATTGGCTCTAATTCTAATAATTGTGTTGGAATTGGTGGACGTAAAAAGCCAATATCGATACGGTTATCATGAAGTGCATGAACTTGATCTGGTGTTGACAATTCATGTAATGCAACAGACACTCTCGGAAATTTTTTTCTATATTCCCTAACAATTGATGGTAAAATATCATATATCGCCGCACCTACAAAACCAATTGAAAGTGATCCTACTTCTCCCCTTTGCGCACTTTGTGCAACTTCTACTGCTTTTTCAATTTGTTCAAACGCCTTTTTTACTTCTTTTAAAAACATTTCTCCTGCTTCTGTTAGTTCAACCTTTCTTTTCGTTCTTGAAAATAATGTAACTCCCATTTCTTTTTCTAATTGCTGTATTTGTTGACTAAGTGGTGGTTGTGTCATTTGTAAACGAGCAGCCGCCCGTCCAAAGTGTAACTCTTCTGCCACAACAACAAAATATTGCAAATGCCGTAATTCCATTTTTGGACACCCTTTTCACTTTCGATTAATATGTCTAATATATTAATAACATATAATTTATATATTAGACAAATATTTTGAATGAACGTATAGTAGAAATTGTTAATTCTTTTTTACAATTTTTATGTAAAAAAAGAAAGAGGTGGTTACTGTATGAAATGGTGGAAGTTAAGCGGACAAATTTTATTACTATTTTGTTTCGCTTGGACAGGTGAATGGATTGCAAAACAGGCACACCTCCCAGTTCCAGGAAGTATAATCGGTATTTTTTTATTATTAATTTCATTAAAATTTAACCTAGTTAAAAAAGAATGGATACAGGACGGAGCAGATTTTTTATTAAAAGAACTTATTTTATTTTTCATCCCTTCTGCAGTCGCTGTCATACGTTACAGAGATACACTAACACAATATGGAATCGATCTCATTTTAATTATTATGATTAGCACTCTTTGCGTTACCTTAGTTACAGGACTTTTAACAGAATTGCTACTAAAGCGGAAAGGATCAACGCAATGATCGGATTTCTTTGTTTACTATTAACACTATTCACATATTGGCTATCAAAAAAAATGTATCAACGATGGAATTGGAGTCTACTTTCTCCTCTTCTCGTCTGTCCCATTATTTTAATTGCTTTATTGCTCGGATTAGATACACCTTATGAAACATATGAATCTGGTGGTCACTGGTTAACTGAATTATTAAAACCCGCAACAGTTGCTTTTGCATGGCCAATCTATAAATACTTTGATTTATTAAAGAAACATGGAATGGCTATCTTACTTAATGTCATTGTCGGTTCGTTTTTATCAGTCATTACTTCAGCACTACTAGCAAATTATTTTCAAATTGATTCATCACTAGAACATAGTTTAGCGCCACATATCGTAACAACACCAATCGCAATGGCTATTTCAGAAATGATTGGTGGTATGTCACAATTAACTGCTGTATTTGTCGTTTTAACTGCCTTAACAGGAGCATTGCTCGGTCCTTCTCTCATACGTATTTGCCGTATTAAAACAGCAATCGCAAAAGGTATTATGTTAGGAACGAGCGCAAATGGAACCGGTACATCAAAAGCATTCGAAATCGGTCCTGTGGAAGGAACAATTGCAAGTTTATCCATGCTTTTAACAGCAGGCGCTAGTTTAGTTATCGTTCCGCTTTTCTTGTCTTGGATACATTAAAGAAGCAAGTATTTACATACTTGCTTCTTTATTTATATATTGGTACAGCAATTCATAATCCTCTGGAAAAGCTAAACACAATTGTTCAACTTCATGTATCCCTTTCCAAGCAATTTCATGTATTAACTCATCAGGATCTTGGATTTTCATATTACCGCCTATTTGTTTAACAAAATAATAATGGACATACACTGGAACACCGTATGTAATACCCTCTTTTTCATATATTTTATTTACAACTTCCACATTGTAACCTGTTTCTTCCCAAACTTCCCTGATACAACATTCTTCTAGTGTCTCTCCCTTTTCAAGTCCTCCACTTGGGACAGACCACCTTTTTTCTTCTCCCTCTTTTCCCTGCAGTACCATTAAAACTTCATTTTTTTCATTTACACATACCGCTGCACTACCTATCCATCTCTCCATAAACATCCCTCCCCTACTAAAATTCGCCTTCTTTATTATTTTCCCCTTGAAAAAAAGAGGAAAATAATAAAACAATGACGAAAAGTTACATCAACTTCATAGACAATCCCTTCTTAGAAATTAAAAATGGAAGGATGAAAATATGATTTCTAATTATGTTGTGGAATGTGTCTTTTGTGAAGAAAATCGAAAACCTCGCCAAGCTATTGTCACAGTTCCCGCCACTACTCAGCTACTAGCCCTTGAAAAAGTGCGCGCGGAATGCAAACGTCGCTTCGGAAAAACTGTATTATTGCAAACAGAAATTAAAGAAGAAATAATTTTCGAACAAAAAGAAAGCTGACCATAAATTGGGCAGCTTTCATATCCGATCATATTTTCACATGAAGATTAGGGGCATCCTCTTTAAGGATCGGGATTTTCCCATTATGTACGTTCCATAATGGTCATCGAACAATATATTTCTATGCAATTAACTATTGAATAGAATAGGGCAAAACTTGTTCGCATTTTTAGAAAAGGGATAGGGATATAATTCAAGTAGTACTTCGAATACTCGAACTTTACACTCATAATATTAAAACAAATCCTTTTATATGGGAAATATGAATTACCTATATAATTCATTCGTAAAATATATTAATAGTTTGCTATATTAATTTTATCCCGCTATTTGTAAGCAGTAACCCCCTACTGATTATAATTTCACTTTATTCCATCAATAGCATACACCCAGCTAAAACCGGTGTCATAATCATCGAAAACCTCAAAAGCGTTCGCGGTGCATAATTTGTAAACTTCGCGCCAATGTATGCCCCTAACATGGTCCCAATCAATACTTGCAATAACAATATATAATCTAAATATCCTTCCGAACTATATCCTATCCCGCCTCCAATTGCAATCGGTAATATAACAAGCATTGTTGTCCCTACAGATTGCTGAATCGTAAGTCCCAATAGAACCATTAATCCAAGTTGAATAAACGGTGCAGAACCAATCCCAAATGAACCAGCCATCATTCCAGTAACTAATCCAAGGCATACACATTTCAACAAGTAGTTCACGGAAAACTCTTTATGTTTATATAAAGACGACTTTTCTTTGTTTTGGAACATAATTAATTTAATAAACATAAAAATTGCCGATAAAAATAACATCCCAGCTGTAAACCAATGAAGAAGATGTGCTGGTATAAGTGAACCAAATTTAGAACCAATATAAGAGCCAATTGCGCCAAATCCCCCAACAATCCCGCCTATAATAAGTGCAACATTGCCTTCACGGTAATGACTTACAACACCTGATAATGTCGTAAATGCCATTGCAGTTAAAGATGTTGCAAGAGCAACATGAATAGGAATTTGGAATACTAAAGTGAGTATCGCGATAATAAACCCAGCTCCTCCAGCTCCAACAAATCCTAATAAAATACCCATTACTAACATTGTTATAATTATTGCCACAGACTTTCCCTCCAGTAACACAATTATCCATCATATTTATGCTTACATACAAATAAAAAGCATCCTAGATGGATGCTTTTTATTTCAATGATATGTACTTAATCTTGATTAATCAAAATAACTGCTGGACCAGCGACCACCACTCCAGCTACTTCTATCTTTTCAAATTCCTTTACTGTAATAGAGATAACTCCTTCTCTTTCCATCAATTCTTTACTCAGGACATCAGTCGGGATTGCTTTCACCGTCTTACCTCCTTTTCATTTATACAATATGATAAAGTGAAACTTTAATGAGTGGGGTTTTTGTCCGTACTTATTAATTATTACCCCTCACCAATCGGACTAATAATCACCCAATGCATCTATATATATGCATCACCTCCGCTTTCATTCCTTATTCCACTCAAAAACCTTCTCCCCCTTCCGTGACATATTGAAAAATAAAAAAGAAGCTATAACATATAGCTTCCCTCTACGTTTCTTTAATCTTTATGCACCGTATATTCCATGACTTTTCCATCTCTATCAAATTGGAAAACAAGCTGTTCGCTATCTATTGGAATAAAGCCACGTTCAGTCCCAAGATAATACAAAGTGGTAACTCCTTCTTCCCCACTTCTCGTTTCCGTTGGAGCTCCTAACAATTGGATAATTTCTTCATTTGATTTCCCTATTAATTTATATTTTTGTAATAGATCATCTACCATATGTACCCGCTTATCTGCATGATTTAACCATCTATTTTGATTAAACTTTGATGTATATTCATTTACACTTAGTTGTACAGTGCACACTATTAATGGTATGAGTGCTACTATTAAAACCCCCAACATTTGCTTCTTTTCTTCATTACGATTTTTAGAAACATATAAAATAGCCCTTTGAATCATGACTAATAAAACAAATGGTATGAATACTACAAAAATGCTCCTTACACTTAAGGGTATATGGACCATATCAATGACGAATATAAATACAATGTACATTACTATATACAAACAAAAATATACATACAAAATGCCACGTAGCATAGCGTTCAGAAAGATCTCCCCTTTTAACTCACTATATAATTCATCCGGCTAATCATTTCTCGAATCTGTTCTAATTCTTGCACTGTATATACTACTTTCCCTGCTAAGATTTCATTTCTGAAGAACGTTACAATTTGCTCCCGATCTTTTAATCTAGGTGTTTCCTCACTAGAAAGATCTATTATTTCTTTTCCATTTTCATTATAAAAATATACAACTGGTTTTACCTTTTCTTTTATACTATTAGCCTGCATTTCTTTCAAACAATTGTATAAAATTTGAGATAGTTTCTTCGCCTTATATACTGGATTTCCTTCATTTTTCACTTGCATAGTTGACGAATCTTTACCTACTATATATTCAAATGTCTCTTCTTTTTCAACTTCTTGTTGATACTTACCCATTTCATCAATCATAAATGAATATATACCAGCATTTTCTTTCGTTAAACCATGAATTAATTTCTCTTCCCATTCTTTCGTCTCAAGTAGATAAATACCAGTTTTGCACAAGATGAGATGATGGATTCGATTATCGTTTATTTCACTATTATTTTTAATAAAAACATTCGGCATGATTTCAATTTCAGCATCTAATATGATGCCTTGCTCTATGAATCCTCGCTTCATATAATGTAATGTTTCGTACGTATTCATTTCAGCGCCGTTTTTAGTATATTCTCGTAAATTTGCAATTAATTTTTGAAACATATGTATTTCGTTATTATGTTTATTTTGTATTTCACTACGTTCTTTACTATGTTGCATAGCTAATTGATTTTTCATCATACGCATATTTTCAATTTCTCTATTTGCACTTACTTGTAAATCATTGTATTTTTTCTGTTCCATATTTTTTAAATTATTTTGTTGTTCTTTATGCTCTATCACCGTAGCTGCAATTTCGTTTTCATACGTTTCAATTGCTTGTTTCTTTTCAAATTCTACTTGCTGACTCTCTGATTCTAACTGTTTATTTTTATAAAACAGCACAAATACTACAGCTAATAATATTAAAACCGCACCTATTAGCACATAATTCATATTTTTACCCCTTTATTTCATTTTCTATTATTTTTTTAAAATATATCTACTATAGTATACTATGGTTTCGATATAGACTTTGTAAAAGTTGTATATTTTTAATAAAGTGAAACTTTAATCAGTGGGGGTTTTGTTCCTTCCCCACTGATTATTAGTTGAACCAATCGGGCGTTTACTGGCAATTGATCCCCCCTAACTTCTTTGCTTCCGCTGAATTTTGAGGTGGGGGGTCTTACCGCCAGTTAATGCGGGATAAAAGGCACCTCTGACGGGGCACCTTTTATTTTCACTCTATTGTACACCATACTGAATATAACTTGGATCGTAGTATATCCATTGATTTGTCCCTAAGCAAAGCCATCCATCTTGCTTACTCCATACTCGATACGATTCACCATGATGTAACTGTCTTATAACATTTCCTTTTAATGATGGAGCGTCACGTAAATTTACATTATCACCAGTAATAGTCGCCACATAATGTTTATACTGAATATAACTCGGATCATTATATACCCACTGATTTGTCCCTAAACAAAGCCATCCATCTTGTTCTCCCCAAACTTCATATGTTTCGCCACGATTCAATTGGCGAATTACACTAGACTGCAAAGATGGTCCACTTCTCAAATTCACATTATCTCCATTAATTATAGCAACCCCGTACACTGGAGTTGCATTATTAGGCGGAGAAACATTCCCTCCACCACTTGCTCCATTCCCTTGTAAAGCTTCTAGTGAAACTGCAGCTGATACATCACAATTTCCTACACCTGAAATTTGTCCAGAATCTGTGTACTGCCATGCTGTCCACGCTGTCCATCCACCAGCATCAGCAGGCGGTGTACTCGAGTATTTAGCAATCCAAAGTGGAATATCACTTAATCCGCTAATTCCGAACTCATTAATATACCAAACTCCTGTATATAACATTACATCTTTTCCAGTAGCCTGTTTCACATAATTTATGAAGCTTCTTGCCCAATTCGATATAGCGCTACCAGTTAAATTACTATTACTCGGATCTTTTGGTGATTCTAAATCCAGAACTGGCATTAAGTCTGTCTGGTTACTTTGTAATATACTCACAAAATATTTCGCCTCTGAAATTGCATCATTTTGTTCTGGACGTGCAAAATGGTATGCACCAATTAATACATTCGCACTTCGGGCTGCTTGTACATTTTTAGTAAAAGTAGGATCAATGTAATTTACACCTTCTGTCGCTTTTGCATACGCTGCTGGAATTCCAGATGCCTTCACTGCATTCCAATCAATATTCCCTTCCCAATGAGACACATCAATAAACGTAACATTTGAACTCGATCTGTTTTGCATATAAAATCTCCTATCAATTTTTTTACTTCGTATACATACAATATGTACAAGTTTCATAAGAGGACACGACATTTATGCTATAGAAACAAAGAGTAAATATATTTTGTATACAAAATAAAAAAGACCTTGTATTTACAAGGCCTTTTGCAAACTCCCTTTATTTTGTAACAAGTACATATTATAATACAAACCTTGCTCACTTAGTAATTCTTGATGTGTTCCTCTTTCTACTATCTCTCCATCATGCATCACAAAAATTTGATCTGCATCTTGAATTGTAGATAACCTATGCGCAATGGCTATCGTCGTTCTACCTTTTCGCATTTGTTGCAACGCTGTTTGAATAGCCTCTTCTGTTTCTGTATCGATATTAGCTGTTGCTTCATCTAATACTAATACTTTCGGATTCGTTGCTATCGTTCTAGCAAAAGCAATTAATTGTCGTTGACCGCTTGAAAATGCTGCACCTCTTTCTACTACTTCTGTTTCATACTGCTCTGGTAACTTTTCAATAAACGTATTCGCTTGCACAAATCGAGCAGCTTCTTTTACTTCTTCATCCGTAATTTCTTCATTATACATACGAATATTTTGCTTTACATTTCCAGCAAATAAAAATGCATCTTGCAATACGAGTCCTATTTTCTTTCTAATTTCTCGTTCTTCAAATTTTTCTAAATCTTCACCGTCTATTACAATATTTCCTGACTTAAGATTATAAAATCGCATTAACAAATTCATAATCGTACTTTTTCCGCTACCAGTATGCCCAACAAAAGCAACCGTTTGCCCTTGTTTCACGTGAAATGATACATTTTTTAAAACGTCACGCTTTCCATCATACGAAAAAGTAACATTTTTAAATTCAATATCTCCATCCACAACTTGAGGATTCTCATTGCCTTTTTGAACCGGTGCTAAATCTTTCTCGTCCATTAAATGAAATACACGTGATGACGAAACAAGTGCCTGTTGGAAAAAGGACAATTTCATCATCATCTCATTTACAGGTTGGAAGAAACGATGTATATAGTTAACAAAAGCATATAAAACTCCTACTTCAACAGGGCTCTTTAAAGCATCAATCCCAAATAAACCTAGTACTAAAGCAATAGCTACAATATGTACTAAATCCGTAGCTGGTCGTAAAAGTAATGCGTCTAACTTCAATGTACGTCGCCCTGCACTATAATGTTTATTATTCACTTCTTCAAACTCTTTTCTCATACGTTTTTCTTGTCTGAACACTTGAACAATATTCATTCCTTGTATGGACTCGTTCAATTTTGCATTTAACACGCTTAGTTGATTACGTACTTCTAAATAAAAAGCTGCACTTTTCCGGCGATATAATACCATAATCGCGAACATTATCGGAATTAATACGAGAGAAAATAACGCTAATTTTACATCTAATAAAAACATCGCTATTAAAATACCTACTAAAAAGACTACATTTTTCACAAATGTTGATAATACACTGACATAAAAATCTTTAATCGCTTCCGTATCATTCGTTATACGAGATACGAGCGTACCAATTGGCGTACGATCAAAGAAACTTAATGATAGCTTTTGAACATGTTCATATACTTCAACTCGCATATCTTGAACAATCTTAAAAGCAATGTTCTGAAAGTACAATAGATTTAAATACGTAAATAATACTTTTAATAAATGAGCAACTATGTAAATTACAAATAAAGTAACGAGTGCTGATCGTTCAAAATCCTGCGGTACTAGGTGTTCATCGAGGAATTGTTTAATTAAAAAAGGCCCCATCATTTCCGTTACTGTCGCACCAACTAAAAAGATAAATGCTAAAGATAGCAACCCTTTATATGGCTTCATATAAGAAAGCAATCTACTTAAATCACTTCGCTTCTTCTCTACCATCATACGCCTCCTTTCTCAACTAAAGCTTCTAATTGCTGACTTTCATACATTTCTTTATACCAGCCGTTTTCCTTCATTAATTCCTCATGTGTACCTCTTTGTACAATTCTACCTTCATCAACAACAAGAATAAGATTGGCATGCTGAATTGCACTTAATCGGTGTGCAGTAATAATCGTCGTTTTCCCTGCTCTTTCCCTCTTTAAGGCACTTAAAATTGTCTCTTCTGTTTTTGCATCTACCGCTGATAAACAATCATCCAAAATTAAAATTTCAGCATTTGTTAATAAAGCACGAGCAATAGAGATTCGCTGTTTTTGACCACCAGATAACGAAACGCCTCTTTCCCCTACTACTGTTTCATATCCTTCTGAAAATTGGAGGATATCATTATGAATACAAGCAATATCTGCAGCTTGGGTAATTTCATTATATGTAGCATCCGCCTTTCCAAAGGCGATATTCTCACCAATACTTGCTGAAAATAAAAAATGATCTTGTGGCACATATGAAATAGCAGAACGGACACCATGAAGTGTTAAATCTCGAATATCTCGCTCCCCAACTTTTAATTCACCATTAAAATGATCATACTCACGGATTAAACATTTTAATAAAGTCGTTTTCCCTGCACCTGTACGTCCTACAACTCCTAGCGTTTCGCCCTTCTTCAAATCAAAGTGAATATCGTTTAAATGTAACAGTTCATTTTTCTTATACGAAAATGAATCAACGGCAAACGAAACATTACCGCTCGCTATCGTATGTACAGCATTTTCTCTATTTACTACATCTGATTTTTGTGAAAGAATTTTTTCTACACGGTCATATGAAGCACGCCCACGCTCCATAATATTGAACAACCATCCAAACGCTAACATTGGCCAAACGAGGGTACCTAAATATGTCGTAAATGTAACGAGATCACCTACTGTTAATTCACCTCTTACAACTAATACCGATCCGTAACATACTGCAATTAAAAAAGAAAATCCAACGATAAGAGCGATTGTCGGATCAAATAACGAATCAATACGTGCAACTAACACATTTTTATGCACAACATCTTCTGATTTTTTTCGAAACGCCTGCAAATCTTCTTTCTCTTGTCCAAGCGATCGAATCACTTTCATTCCACTCATACTCTCTTGCACTTTATCATTAATTTCCGAAAACGATTGCTGTGCTTTATGAAACCTTTTATGTAATAACGTTCCATAATAATTTGTCGAAATGGCTACAATCGGCATCGGAATTAAACTTAACAATGTTAACTTCCAACTAATTGTAAAACCCATCGCTACGAGTACACATCCCCCAACAGCTAATGAATCAACAAGCGTTAAAACACCCGCTCCAGCAGTTTGCTGGATCGCTTGAATATCATTGGTCGCATGTGCCATTAAATCACCTGTTCGATTTGACTGATAGAAAGATGGACTCATCTTTGTAAAATGTTCATATAAATTTTTTCGTAATTGGCGAGCTAATTTTAACGAAGACCCGAAAATCATAATACGCCATATGTAACGTAATATGTACATCGTAATACCTACAATTACTAATAGTACAACCCAATTTAGTAACTTATTGGTCGTCAATGTTCCATCATTAATTTCATCTACAACGATTCCAATTACTTTTGGTGCTACAAGTTCTAAAAGTGCAACGCCAAATAATAAAATAATTCCGGTTATGTATGCTCGTTTTTCTTGTTTAAAAAACCACGCTAAATTCATAAACACTTTCATTTTTTTCCTCCTCCCTTAAAATGAGCGATGTTTTCAGTTTATCAAAAATACAGAATTTTTAAAAGTTTTAAAAACTGTAACTAACAAAAAGAAAGACACTCTTAGCGAGTGTCTTTTAGCGCTTATTTCATTTGTTGCTTGTTCATTGCGCTCATCATTTGATTGATTTTCTTTTGGGAAGGTTTTTGTCCCATTTGCATCATCATCATTTTTAACATTTGTTCGTTAATTGGTGGATTTTTTTGTAAGTAATTCATCATGTATTTGCGGGCAATGAAAAATCCTAACGCCACGCCTGCTACTAGTGCTACTACGCCCACTAGAATACCTAACCAAATTGGCATATATTTTCCTCCTTCATGTTGTCTACCTTACAGTGTACTAAAACCTTTTCAATAAGACAAGATACAATTCGACATTTTTTACACATATGTTCGTACTTGTTTTAGAGGATTCAGCCATCCGTACTTTGTATTTTCATAATCCATAGCTAAAAATGTTAATTCACACTTTCTTAACACCTCAAAGAAAGTCGTTTCCATAGAGACATTTCCAGAGGTATTCATACGAATATAGTGCGGTTTCACCATTATTTCACCGTACTCCGCTCCCGTATAAAGTGTATGTGTATGATGTGTTCTATCATATTTACCAAGAACGCGCAAAGCTTGTTCTAATTTATGATGAATTTTCATTACTTGCAATGGTTTTGTTATATACATCATTTGTTTATATAACACTTTTTTCTCCGAAAGGGACCCAGATTCTGAAAATCGAGCAAATAAATCAAAAAACAAATATTCACGACCAAAATAAGATTTCGCAATATCCTCTTGAATTAAATACAATTCATACGTTTTCATTTTTCCCCTCCCAATCTGGACAACCTTTTCTCTTCATTATATATAAGAAAATTTGCAATGATTGTCTGACTGCGGAGAGATAAAAAACTTTTTCTGTCGAAAAAACTCATTTACATAGAAAAATCTCTCCATGCCGGAGAGATTTTTCTGAAATCATTAAAGCATTTCTTTTACTTTACGAACAACGTTCTCTACAGTAAATCCATACTCTTCCATAATCTTCTCACCAGGAGCAGAAGCACCGAATGTATCGATACCTAACACATCTCCTTCAAGACCTACGTAACGGTGCCATCCGAATGTAGCACCCATTTCGATTGCGAAACGTTTTGTTACTGCTTTTGGTAATACAGATTCTTTGTACTCTGCAGTTTGAGCTTCAAAACGATCCATAGATGGCATGCTGACAACAGCTGCGTCAACACCGTCTGCTGCTAATGCTTTTTGAGCTTCAACAGCTAGGCTTACTTCAGATCCAGTTGCAAGTAAGATAACATCAGCCGTTTCTTTCTTGCTTGCAGAAACTACATATGCACCTTTTGCTACTTTTTCATACGTATCATCTTTTGCACCTTCTAATGTTGGAAGGTCTTGACGAGTTAATACTAAAGCAGTTGGTTTGTTTGTAGATTCTAAAGCCAGTCTCCAAGCTGCAACAGATTCGTTACCATCAGCTGGACGGATAACAGAAACGTTCGGCATTGCACGAAGCGCTGCTAATTGCTCGACTGGTTCATGTGTTGGACCATCTTCACCAACAGCGATACTGTCATGTGTGAATACATACGTTACTGGCAATTGCATTAATGCCGCAAGGCGAATTGCTGGACGTAAGTAATCAGAGAATACGAAGAACGTACCACCGTAAGTTTTTAAACCGCCATGTAATGCAATACCGTTCATTGCTGCACCCATTGCGAACTCACGTACACCGTACCAAATGTTTTTACCGCTGTAATCATCTCTTGTAAAGTCTTTTTCGTTATTCATGTATGTTTTGTTAGAACCAGCAAGGTCAGCAGATCCACCGAAGAATGATGGTACAGACTCTGCAATTGCATTAATTACAGCACCAGAAGAATTACGAGTTGCTGCTTTTGATCCTAATTCATAAGTTGGTAAGTTTTGCTCCCAACCTTCTGGAAGTTGACCGTTCATTGCTGCTTGGAATTCGTTTGCTAATTCTGGGTATGCTTGTGCATATTCACCTAACATAGTGTTCCACTCTGCTTGCGTAGTTTCACCAACATCTTGTACTGTTTTACGGAAGTTGTCGTATACCTCTTCTGCTACGTGGAAATCTTGCTCAGCAGTCCAAGCATATGCTTCTTTCGTTAATTTTGTTTCTTCTACACCAAGTGGAGAACCATGTGAAGCTGATTTTCCTGATTTGTTTGGAGAACCGAAACCAATTGTCGTTCTTACTTCAATTAGCGTTGGGCGTTTTTCGTCAGCTTTCGCTTCTTCAATTGCTTTCGCGATTGCTTCAATATCGTTTCCATCCTCAACACGGATTACTTGCCATCCGTATGCTTTGTAACGATCTTCTACACTTTCAGAGAATGAACGATTTAAATCGCCATCTAATGAAATATCGTTTGAATCATAAAGCACAACAAGGCGACCTAATTGTAAATGAGCAGCTAATGAAGATGCTTCAGCAGAAACGCCTTCCATTAAATCTCCATCACCACAAATAGCGTATGTATAATGATCTACTACATTATACGCATCACGGTTATATTTAGCAGCTAAATGTCTTTCAGCCATTGCCATACCTACAGCAGTTGCAATACCTTGTCCAAGTGGACCAGTCGTTGCATCTACACCAGCTGTATGACCGTACTCAGGATGTCCTGGAGTTTTGCT
Organism: Bacillus sp. PSXD-155; assembly: GCF_049310765.1. Classification (NCBI taxonomy): domain Bacteria; kingdom Bacillati; phylum Bacillota; class Bacilli; order Caryophanales; family Bacillaceae; genus Bacillus; species Bacillus sp. PSXD-155. The sequence goes on from NZ_JBMOWC010000023.1 coordinate 47,110, forward strand.
TCCCCATTGACGGAAGTTCTTTAAGTCATCCATTGTTACATCATAACCAGATAGGTGAAGTAGGCTGTATAATAACATTGAACCATGACCTGCAGATAATACGAAACGATCACGGTTAAACCACGTTGGGTTATTTGGATTGTGTTTCATAAATTGAGTCCATAATGTATAAGCCATTGGTGCTGCACCCATTGGCATTCCTGGGTGACCAGAGTTTGCTTTTTCAATCGCATCGATGGATAATGTGCGAATCGTGTTGATAGAAAGTTGTTCGATTGAATGTGACATGCTATTCTTCCCTTCGCTTATATTAGTAAACGTTTTATACATTTATATGATAGCTTCCCACGCAAGATTATACAACATGTATCGACAAATATGTTGATATTTTTTTGATTTTTTATAAAAAAATCAATGTTTCCGGGAATGTATGGGCATTCAATATGACATACTTTTTCATTATTTTTATTTTAAAAAGAAAGAGAATTATCTGTATATTTATACAAATTTCTTCTATTCTTACTTTTTTAAATACGTTTTTAAAAACATAAAAAAGCATCTAACTTCGATGCTTTTCAAATAAGTTAAACAATCCGTTTCCGAATCGAACTTGAAATCAAATCAATTATAATTACCATTAAAATAATACCTAATAAAATAATCCCAACACGAGACCAATTCCGTGAACTCAGCGCAAAAATTAAAGGTGTACCAATCCCTCCCGCTCCAATAACCCCTAAAATCGCAGCGGATCGTACATTAATTTCAAATCTGTATAACGTATACGATAGAAAATCTGGTAACACTTGTGGTAACACTGCATACCAAAGTATTTGAAAACGGTTTGCTCCTGTTGCTAGCAACGCTTCCGTCGGTCCTTTATCTATGTTTTCAATTCCTTCTGAATATAGTTTCCCTAACATTCCAATAGAATGTAATCCTAAAGCTAATACTCCTGCAAAAGAGCCTGGACCAACAGCTTTTATAAATAAAAGAGCCATAACTAATTCAGGAAACGTACGAACAAAACTAAGTACAAATTTCCCAGATCCTGAAGTTAATTTTCCACTACTCATATTCGTTGCCGCCCAAAAGGCAAACGGAACAGATAAAAATGCAGAAATAAATGTACCTAATATCGCAATTGCCAACGTATCAATTAATCCATGTAATAAATCTTCACCATCTGGCAAAGATACATACGACCAGTCTGGATTTAATATCCCTGTCATAATTGCTTTCGTGATTTCACCTGCTGTGTCCTTTATCCCTTCTAATGGTACTCCTGAAAAGGCCCATACATATACAACTGTAAGTGCTATTAAAATAATCCAGCGATATATACTCGGTTTCTTCGGTTTTGGCACAATCATCGTCGTTCTATTCATTATAGTTTCTCCCGCAACAATGTACTAATGTAGTCAATTAACAAAACAACAATAAGGGTATAGATAATTATAGAAGCAGTTTGTTGATATTGTAAAAATCCAAGTGTACGATCATAATATAGTCCAATACCACCTGCTCCTACTAAACCTAGGACAGCCGCTGCACGTACATTCACCTCAAATGTATATAGTACATAGGAAACAAAGTGTGCTTTTACTTGTGGAATGACTCCATAAACAATCCATTGTACCTTAGTAGCCCCTACAGCTGTCATCGCTTCTAGTGGGCCAGGGTCAATTGATTCAATTGATTCATACAACAATTTCGCTACAAGTCCAATTGAAAAAAAAGTAAGAGCCAAAATACCTGGAAGTGGCCCAATTCCAAAAATCGCTACGAAAATAGCCGCCAATAATAAATCTGGTATTGTTCGTATAAAATTTAAAATCATTCGAGCTAGACTGTATAAAAATGTGTTAGTAAACACATTACTTGCTGCAAACAATGCAAGTGGAATAGCTAAAATCGCTCCTAAGGTCGTCCCAATAATCGCCATACGTATTGTATCTAACATCGCTGTTGTAATTACTTGAAAATAACTCCAATCAGGTGGCACCATTTCTTTCAATAGATCTACCATATTTGGAAAACCGTCCACCAGTTTTGAAAATGATGCATCTACTTGTACACTACTACTCCACAGCATTAAAATAACTAAAATAAACGTTAACATATGTTTCAATTTACTCGGCGGCTTCGGTATTTCATTTGAATATATCGTCACGTCATTCATTTTACTGCCACCTCTAATAATTCGCTTTTCTGAGCAACGTCCCCATAAATTTCAGCAAATTTTTCATCCGTTGCTTCTTCTACTAAACCGTCAAAAACAATTTCTCCTGCATGTAATCCGATAATGCGTGTCGCATATTGTCTAGCCAAATCAATAGAATGTAAATTTACAATTGTCGTGATTCCAAAATCTTCATTAATTTTTTTCAAATCATTTAGCACTTGCTTTGTCGTAAGTGGATCTAACGATGCAACAGGCTCATCTGCCAATATGATTTTTGCTTCTTGCGCCAATGCTCTAGCTATCGATACACGTTGCTGTTGTCCTCCTGATAATTCATCAGCACGCGCATATGCTTTTTCTAAAATATTCACTCTTTTTAATGCTTGAAATGCGAGCTCCACATCTTCTTTCGGAAACAAACCTAACGTTGTACGTAATGTGGAATGATATCCAACACGACCAGCTAATACATTTTTTAATACTGTTGATCGCTTTACAAGGTTAAAACTTTGGAAGATCATACCGATATCCCGGCGCATACGCCTTAATCCTTTTCCTTTCGCAGAAGTAATAGACTCACCTTCAATAATAATTTCTCCTTCGGTAATCTCATGAAGACGATTTACGGATCTGAGAAGTGTAGATTTTCCAGCTCCGGATAATCCGACCATTACAATAAACTCACCTTTTTGAATCTTTAAATTTATATTATTCAATCCCTTTGTGCCATTCGGATACATTTTGGAAACATTTCGAAACTCTATCACACATCTTACCTACTTTCAATGTATTATCAATAACTAAAAAACGGCAAACTAACTGAAATCTCACACCTTCCAGCTAGCCGCCATTTCACTATGTATTATTGCGTCTTCACTGTCTTTCCATATTCACGAACAATATCAAATTTACTATCATCAGATTTAATATATCCTTCATGAGAATATACTTCTTTAATGATTTTACGGCCTTCCTCATTTTTTCCAATTTCAATGAAAGCATCTTGTAATTTCTTGCTCCACTCTGCATCTAAATCCGAGCGTACAGAAATTGTATCGTTCGGAATTTTCTCAGTAAATTTCACTATTTTCGTTTGATCAAATATATTCGGATAATCCTTTTTTACAATATTACGAGCATCTTGGAATACAACAGCTGCATCTACATCACCATTTAAAAGAGCAATAAGTGACTGATCATGCCCTTTTAATGTAACAGGTTTCACATCCTTTAGCGGATCAATTCCCTCTTTTAATAGAACAGCTGCAGGCCATACATATCCTGCTGATGATGTTACATCTTGATAACCAATTTTTTTACCTTTTAAATCTTTTACACTATTTATATTAGAGTCTTTTTTAACAACAAACTCAGATTTATAATAATCTACTAAATCTTTTGTAGGAGCTCCTGTTTCATCCTCTACTCCAAAACGTTGTGCTTGCAAAATTACATTTGCAGCCTTCTTTTCATGTGCTAATACGTACGCTGTTGGCGGTAAAAATCCTACATCTACTTGTTTAGATGCCATCGCTTCTACAATTGTATTGTAGTTAGTTGAAATACTAACTTTTACCGGAATATTTAATTTATCGCTTAATAGCTTTTCCAATGGTTTTGCCTTTGCCTCTAACGTATCCGCATTTTGAGAAGGAACAAATTGAACATTTAAGGTCTTTGGTACATAACCTTTTTTCGTATCTTCATTTTTACTTGCACTGGACTCTTTCGTCCCGCAGCCACTTAATAATCCGGCCGCTAGTACAACTGTTGTACTCATTGCAAAAACTTTTTTCAACATATTAATGCCTCCATTTTTCTTGTTATAAAATAACCTTCCGTAAACATGAAGAAATATATCACATATTTTGATACACAATTGGTTATTTACAGAATCTTTACACATTCTATACATTCACATCAAAATTCACTTCACATATTTGATATGATTAATTGGAAGATAACAATAGAAAAGGTGAGTCATATTGGAACAAAATCAAACTGTAACTTTAAACATCTTATTAACAAGCGATATACATGGCACTGTTTATCCCATTCACTACCAAGATAACTCCCCAGCAGAACTTGGTTTAGCTAAAGTTTCTACTCTTATAAAAAAAGAACGTTCCCAAAATACAAACGTTCTTTTAATTGATAATGGCGACTTTATTCAAGGAACGCCATTTACTTATCATTACGTTACATACGAAAAAAACAAAAAAAATCCAATGTCCTTATTAGCGAATTACTTACAGTATGACGCTGCAATTATCGGCAATCATGAATTTAATTACGGGATGAATATATTAAATAATGCTGTGACTACTGCGAACTTCCCGTACCTATCAGCAAACATATTAGATAAAAACATAAACAAACCCTATTTCGGAAAACCTTATTTAATCAAACAGATTGAATCCAATATAAAAATCGCTATTTTAGGGGTAACAACACATTACATCCCAAATTGGGAACAGGCCCATCACATTAAAGATTTACTATTTGAAGATGCATTAAAGACTACAAAAAAATGGGTTTCTTATATTCGCGAACATGAGAAACCCGATTTATTAGTCGTAGCCTATCACGGTGGATTTGAAAGAGATTTACAAACCGGGGAACCTACTGAAGTGTTAACAGGTGAAAACCAAGGATATGCAATGTGCCATGAAATTGAAGGCATAGATCTTTTACTAACAGGTCATCAACACCGAGAAATTTCTCACACAATGGCTAACGGTGTAACAATTTTACAGACCGGATGCAATGGACACTCAGTCGGAAAAGTAAAAGTAACATTCGAAAAAACGAAACATAAATGGGTGAAAAAAGAGAGCTCTTCTGAATTATTATCTGTACAAGGAATTGAAGCGGACCAAGATGTACTTTCATTGGTAGCCGATTACGAAGAGAAAACACAAAAGTGGCTTGATCAACCTATTGGAATCATTCAGGGGGACATGCAAATTTCAGATGCTATGCAAACTCGTTTGCACGATCATCCTTTTATCGAATTCATAAATAAAATACAGATGGATATAGCTAAGGTATCAATTTCTTGTACAAGTATGTTCCATAATACATCTCCAGGTTTCCCGGAACATGTAACAATGCGTGACATCGTTTCTAATTATATTTATCCAAACACATTAAAAGTAATTAGAATAACTGGAGCTGATATAAAAGCCGCTCTTGAACTCTCTGCTTCTTATTTCACATTAAAAACAGATGGATCCATCATCGTAAGTCCTACCTACATAGAACCAAAACCACAACATTATAATTACGATATGTGGGAAGGGATTTCATATGTATTAAACATTTCAAAACCAATTGGTGAAAGAGTAGAATCTTTACAGCATAACAGTGCTCCTCTTAATATGAATGAAGAATATGAAGTTGTAATGAATAATTATCGTGCAAGTGGCGGGGGAAATTTCTTTATGTTTCAAAACAAACCGGTAGTAAAAGATATACCCACAGATATGTCTGAACTTATCGCTAATTATATATTGGAACATAAAACGATAGAAGCAACAGTTAATAACAACTGGAAAGTTATTAAATAACGATTTTTACAAATAAAAAAAGATGGGCTTCGCCCATCTTTTAATTTAATTTTGCATTATCTTGCTTTTTTAAAGCTTTTAATTTCGTCGGTGTAACATCTGTACCTTCTTCGTTAACAACTTTAATTCCTTTAAGTTCGTTTAACATATTTTGACGAAATCCTTTTAAATATTGTTCACGTAGCGATTGACGCTCACGTTGCTCTTCTTCAGTTAAACCTTCAGCTTTTGCTTTTTTCGCTAAGAAGTTAATGCGTTCAACGAGTTCGTGATTAATCATCTCGAATCCCCCTTCTAATCAAAACTGATTATTATCATACAATAGTTACTCTTCTTTATCAAGCAATTGCTTTGTATACTCTACATATCTACGATGTACAGTCGCCTTTGAAACATTATGACCAAATCCACGTAATGTTGCTGCAATTTCTTCAAACGTGAGTTCACTTTTTCGCAAACGTACAATTTCCTCAATTGGCACTTCTTTTTTCTCTCTTCCTACACTTAAATGACGATTTTTTAAATTATTTTCTGGACGATAACCTTTTTCTACTGCACGTTGCATACCTCGTTTAATTTTCAAATTATGAATCTTTCTTTGATATTCTTCAACAATACCAATAATATCTAATACCATCGAATCAGAATCCGACAATTGTAATTCACCATTATGTGTATGCGTATATACTTTTATGCCTTCTTTATGTAAACAATGCATTAATGCGATCTTCGCATTTCCTCTACCAAGGCGCGTTTCATCTTGTATAAGTAACACATCAATTTGTTCGTCTCGAATTGTATCCAACACCTCTAATATACCGTCACGTTCAATTGTATATCCACTAGCCTGCTCTTCAATCACCTTAGTAACATTCATTTGATAGCGCTCAGCTAAATGCAATAATTCATCTTTTTGCCGTAATAATGATGTTTCTTGCGCTTCTTTCGTTGTACTCACACGTGCATAAATAATTGCATTCATTTTGAACCCCTCTTTCTCCCTATTATTTCCCTATAGTGTAACATAAATCCGCCATTTGTTCGAACTTATGTTTGTAGAATGTTTTTTCACATGTTATACTTATTAATAAGAAAAATGAAAGAAAACGAGGTGTTAGAAAACATGGAAAAGTTAACGAAACGCCAGCAAGACATTCTCGACTTTATTAAGCTAAAAGTACAAGAAAAAGGATATCCACCTTCCGTACGTGAAATTGGGCAAGCAGTCGGCCTCGCTTCTAGTTCTACAGTGCACGGACATTTATCACGATTAGAAGAAAAAGGATACATTCGACGCGATCCAACAAAACCACGTGCCATTGAAATTTTAGGTGAAGACCGAATGGATACGGAAACACAATCTGTTATTCAAGTTCCAATTGTCGGAAAAGTTACTGCCGGTTTACCAATTACAGCGGTTGAAAGCGTAGAGGAACATTTCCCACTTCCAGCTAGTATTGTTGCTGGAGCAGACCAAGTGTTCATGTTACGTATTTCTGGAGATAGTATGATTGAAGCTGGTATTTTCGATGGAGATTTAGTTGTTGTTCGCCAACAACAGTCTGCATATAATGGTGAAATTGTAGTCGCTTTAACAGAAGATAACGAAGCAACTGTTAAACGTTTCTATAAAGAAAAAGACCATTTCCGTCTACAACCAGAAAACTCTTCATTAGAACCTATCATTTTAAAACAAGTGTCAGTTATCGGGAAAGTAATTGGCGTATATCGTGATTTACATTAAAAATAATAAAAAGAAGATAATTACCTTATTTATATACGGTAATTATCTTCTTTTTTTGTATTTTGATAGATTTCCATACATTCTATTTCTTATTAACGAGTTTCAATCGTCACATCTCCCGCAGCCGTTTTACCGCTAATCTTTTTACTACCATTGCCAATTGTTACGTTATTATTTTCTTCATTAAAAATTGTTACATCTCCGGCAGCACTTTGCCCAGTAATTACCGCATCTTGTGGTTTTTCCGATAAAGTAATATCTATATCTCCCGCAGTTGAACTTGCTTCTAGATTATACTTGGAATCATGATCTTGAATATTTATTTCCCCACTTGTTGTTTTTGCGGTCACTTTCCCTAATACCTTCTTAAAGTTCACCTCACCAGCTTTTGTCGATCCTTCCACATTCTTAGCCGTTACTTGTTTCAACTCTACTTCTCCAGCAAGTGTTCTAACACTTACGCTATCACTTTTCACATCACTCATTTCGATTTGTCCAGCAGATGAATTTACTTTTACATCTTGATAAGAGCGCTCAGGCACAAGGAGAGTCAATTTAGACGTTTGAAACCTAAAATTATAAAAAGAAAAATCAAATGAAGCACCTTTTTCTCTTTCCCCAATAATTTTTAATGTGTCACCATCTTCTGCAATACGAATCTCTTGTTTACGTACATCTCCTGATTGCTTTACATAAAAAGAAGAATCAGGAGATTTTTGGATAACAATATCTCCGGCATCTAACTTAACTTCTATATTTTTTAATGTTTCGTTTTTAATTACATCTTCTTTATCGCCTTTTTCAGCAGTTTGTACTGCTTTTTCATATGTTTGGGAAATTCCTATTACTCCAATAATGATACAAGCGATAGCGATTAAAAATAGTTTTTTCATCATTTACTCTCCTTTTATCATTTTGAAGTTCCATATTACATATCGTACACACAATCTCTTAAACCACTTTGTACTATAAAAAGCGATAATACATAACAATAAACCTACTCCAACAAACGTTATACTAACGAAAAGATCCAACCATATAAAAGTACCCATAAACACTTTTCCAATAACGAAAAATGGTGTTACTACACTAGCAATACCACCAATCCAAAAAGAAAATATAAAAGCAACAATTGCGACTAACGGGCCTAACACAATAATAAAATTAAACAAACTAAGTCCAATCGCTGCCATAACAGCTCTTGTCACATTTGAAGTCGATGGATTTTTTTTCATTTCATCGAAGCGATACATCGCAAGTAACTCTTTTGCGATTACTTTCGGAGAACCAAGGCCCTGAATTATTTCTGATTCAGTTTTCCCCTCTTCTAGTCCAAACTGAAAGTGCTCTTCATAATCCAATAAAATATCTTGCCTCTCTTCCTCTGGTAACTTTCTAAGATAACTTAATAATTCTTTAAGAAACCCTTCTTTACTCATCCCATTCCACCCCTTCAATAATTTCTTGTACCCCTTTCGCAAAATCACGCCATTCTGTTACTAACAAATGAAATTGCGTCTCCCCTTGCTCTGTTAATTGATAATATTTACGAGGTGGCCCTTCCGTAGATTCCTTTAAATACGTTTGAAAATACCCTTCTTTCGTCAAACGACGTAATAAAGGGTATACTGATCCTTCCGATATTAAAAATTTATTAGAGATTTGCTGAACAAGTTCATAACCGTAACTATCTTTACGTTTTACAAGTGCTAATACACAAAGTTCAAGCACACCTTTTTTAAACTGAACGTTCAAGTGCCATCCTCCTTCCCTATCTTAGTACTGTTCAATACACGGTACCTGATTTATCCATAATATACCACTTAGTATTATTTATTGCAAGGTACTAAGCTATATTTATTCCCTAAATTTAGAAAATGAACTAACGAAATTCTGAATAAGACTGTGTTATAACTAGGCATCATTCAAGGTTTCATTTCATTTACATTAGACTTCATTCACTCTTTCCTCTTGAAGAATCCACCACAACCTTATTCACTATAGCTAATGAGAAAAAGCCCCAATACTTATCGGTATTAGGGCTTTTTCTCATTAGCTATATATTAATCGCATTCCTATTTGAGAACCTGCATACGCGACAAATACTTTAATATCATATTTTATTTCTCATCCCCGTTTCCTAAGATTTTTTGCTTAACATCTGATAAATCCTTCGACAACGAACTAAATGCTTTCGCTTGTTCTTCAATGACCTGTTGATTTTTTTCAATAACTTTTTGATATTGTTCTTCGCGCTGTTCATTCTTTTTTTGCGTAGTAAACAGCATCCATACAAATAAAGCTGCGAATGCTCCTTGTTGAATCATTGAATTGAAGATTTGTTCTTCCATCGTTCTCATCTCCTTTTCAAAAATTAAAGAGAATCACACGAGTGATCCTACTCTCATATCCTTATCTCACATTAAAATGTTCTTCTTTTACCCATGTGTTTTGCCCAATATCGATATAACCATCTTTTCTTGCAAAAATCCCATAAGGCACAGACCCATCTACATTACCAGTCCATTCACCATTCGGCCCTTTATATGTGTTAATACCATAACCTGCTGGATATTTTGAATATGCATAGAACCACTGTACATCAAGATGTTCTTGCTTCGCCCATTGCTGCCATCCTAGGCACAGCATATTTTCATTACCACCATACCAAGCACCATCTAAAATTAAATATGGAGTCTTAGTATTAATTACTTCACCAGTGAACCAAGCATCTTTATTACCACTACTATATAAATTAATACCCCAACCCTCTGGATATTTAGATGTCGCAATTCCAAGGCCTTTTGGTTGTATCGGTTTATTATCGTTATTACCGTTGTTAAGTGCTTCATTTATCTTCTTAATAAATTGATCCAGCCTTCCTTCATCAAGCATACGATGTGGGCAATGCTTGCCACTCCAGGACTTATGTGTACGTACATTACTAATTGGAATATTGAAGTGTTTCATTAACTGAGCAATAACAATTGCTGCATTATCTTCTGCTTTGTAATATTTATCCCCACCACTTAAAGAGTAGCAAATTTCAACCCCGATAGATTTACGATTACCATTTCCGTTACCATCACCAGCATGCCAAGCATTACGATCGAATGGAATACCTTGTACTGCCTCTTTATCGTCTACTGCAACATGGAACGAAACTGAATTATTATTTCCAATCATATAAGATATTTCGTTTTCAGCTGATGCATCATTGTATGTATTATGCACTGTGATGAATTCCGGTGTCATTGTATTGGGACACTTTATACCATATTTACTTGAGTTAACTAATTTTTGTCTAATTTCCATTGCTGAACATCTCCTTTTTATTCTCTTGTTTTTTCACCTAAAATTTCTACTGTGTTACTAAGTACATCTGATGGCTTAATGCATATACAGCTAGCATTTTCTATAGGTGATTCATTGTTATCACTTTCTTTCAAAAAAAAAAAAGAGCAACTATGTGTCCGTTGCTCTTGCTCTTCCATTAATTTCTCTCTACTCTTCGCCCACCGGTTTACAGAGATTAACCTCACCTCAAAAAATCATCATATAATGCTTTTTGTTTATCTAATTTAATATTCATGGATTTCGAGATACTACTTTACATCAAAATGTTCTTCTTTTACCCATGCATTATTTCCAATACCCAGGTAACCATCTTTTCGTCCTAAAAGTCTATACGGAACAGACCCATCTACAAAACCTGTATAATTTCCGTTAGGACCATCATACGTGTTAATACCGCCACCTGGTGGATATTTTGAATAAGCACTGAACCATTGCACATCGAAATGTTCCAGAGCAGCCCATGCCTCGTTTCCGAGACAAATCATAGGATTTTCAAACCATGCTGCATCTATAATAAGGTACGGTGTTTTATCATAAATTACTCTCGTAAAATGTCCACCTTGTGGTTGGCTATATAGATTAATACCCCCATTATTCGGATATTTATTTACAGCAATTCCAAGACCTACTGGTTGTATCGGTTTATCAGTATTGTTGCCACCTCCATCAAAATTCACATATTGCTTAACGATTTCAGAGTAGAAAAAATTCCCTCCATTTTTATATCGGTAACCACCATTGTATGCCACTGCGATAGGCTGATTATATCGAACCATAGCACCAGTTGTATTTCCAAGAGATGGTGCAACAACCGTTTTAGAATACAGATCTGCCACCGGTAATGAATGCTGTTTATTATTAGATGCTAACCAGCGAAGGTAAGCTCGTCCAAAATTATATGATTGAACAATGGCACTTAAATCTGTAATGCCATTTTTCTTCGCATCATCAAAAGCACCCTTTAAATGCTTCACTCCGTAATAAATTGAATCTTTCGGATTTTTAATCGTATTCATTGCCCATCCTTGTGATTCACTGGACTGCATAATATCAGGTGTCGTTTCAGAATTCCCTCCACTTTCTACCATAATAACTCCAAGCACGTAAGGAACTAACTCAGATACACCTTGTGCAGCACATTCACTTTCTACCATTGATTGCCAACGTAACACCTGTTGTGGCAAATTCTTTGTTTTGACTGAAGCAGCTAATAAACTCATCATTAAACATCTCCTTATTTTTCTATTATTTTCGCCTGCAAAACTACTACTTTACTAAATATAACTAGAAGCTAAAGACCCATTAATCCATCAAATCACTTCATGTTACTCACCTTCTTTCACAACAAAAAGAGCAACCATAAAAATAGTTGCCCTTTCGTCGAAATCTTATATTACTACTATAAATCACTTTTTCAATACTTTCTGTACACTGCATGTATCCTACAAAAAGGTAACATTAAAATCCATCTAAAAACTTGACAATCTTCCTTATTTCAGCGTGTTTCCGGCGTATATAACCTGTACTATAATGTAATTCAAACGCAATTTGTTCTAAAGTCATTCCATCAACATATTTCATTTTAAGTATTTCATGATCCAGTCCTGTAAACTTATTAATCAAAAGCTTTAAATCATACTCTTCATTCATCTTATGAGCTAATTCATATTCAATTGCTTCAATCCGCCCTTCTACCTTAGCCCCTTCCGATTCAGCGGTTAACCTTACATTTTGCAAATCACCGCTAATCCAACGCTTCAATTCGGCTTTTGATTTATCTAAGTTGTATTCTAAATAAGCAATTTCTTCTTCTAACTTCTTATAATCTTTGAGCCATTCGAACACTTACTGATTCACCCACTTCCGTTCTTTTTACAAAGTCTCTTAATACTAATTTAATAGAATGAATATGCTTATTAGCCTTTTCAATCTTTATTACTCGTAAATCATCTAGTATTTTTTCTTATGACCTATATTTATTTAACACTTCTTGTAATCTCTCACGCTCTTCATCAATAGACTGCACAGTTTTTCTTTCCTCTTCTAGATTTGTTGATTCATCATCTTTATATAACCAATCGGGTACAATCTCTTTTCTATTTGAATACTTCCTACCTGTCCCGTTATATTTCTTTTTCTTGCTCATTTCGAAACGTCTATCTATTATAGCCACATCAACTAATGTTTTAACTTCTTGCTCCTTCCAATTCCTCAATATAGCCTTAATGTAGTTCCATCTTGGTGCATTCTCATCAACGGCTTTATTAATTGCATGCTGAATTAACTCATCACTAAACAAATTACAAAAATCCCCCAACTCTGCAATTGCAATTTCACTTAACGGAATGCCCATCCCCTTAATAAAGTTACAACTTACTTTAACCCTCTCATTAATAAATACACGAGAGTCTAATTTATCCATATCATCATAATGATTAGTATTTTGTATATTAGTATTTCGTTTATTAGTAGTTAGTCTATTAGTATTTAGTAGTGTCTGATTTTCCACATATGGCTTTACCACATCTTGGTTTTCCACTTGTGGCATGTTCCTTTGTGGCGTTTCGTAAATTTCCGTATCCCACCTTGTAATTTTTTTCGTATTCCCATCACGAACAGGATAACGTTTTACATAACCTAATTCTTTTAATTCCTTAAAACCTGTACGGAGCGAATCTTCTCCATCCTTAGCATGTCGAGCTAATTCGCTAATATGAAAAGTCCAATCGTCTGGTAATGTAAGCGCATAGGCTAAGATTCCTTTCGCTTTCCATGACAACCTTTCATCTTTTAAACCAGTATTATTTATAACAGAATAATTACTATCTTTTTTCACTCGAATAATCCCCATACTAGCCACCTCATAAATTCTCAAAAACGGTATTCAATGTTATACTTATCTAGAGATATTTTTTCTTATAGAATCCGCTGCAACGGATTCTTTTCTTATTCATTCAAAACAATCATGCTATCCATATCTATTTTCTTCTAAACCTCTCTTATTCCTCAAATTCAACATCCACTTGAATTTCGATATTCATTGGAATTTCTTGTGTTATACGAATCACATTTTGACTCATTCCTTTTTGAATAAGCTTTCTAACCTGCTCTTTTGCATCTTCTTTTGTTTTAAATTCACTGACAGTTGGTAATCCTGCTAAACTGCTAGTAATTACTAAAATCTTTCTTTGCATGTTCTTTCCTCCTACTGAATGTCTGCCATATTTATTTGTGAGTTTTTAACTGTAATTTCTTCATTTAAAACAGTTGGGATTGAATATTCTTCATTAATAATTTGTATTGCTCTATCCAAATGATGACGCTTAATAGCTTTATAACTATTCACACCAAATTCCCGATGTAACTGACTGTAAATATCTCTATATAACTTCCTTCTAAGGCCGATATCCTGATAAGAATTTGAATTTTTACCTCCCAATAACATAACACCTAACCTTTTTACAGCCCTTGTTATTTCTTCACACTCGATAGCATACAGCGGCGTATTTTCTCGCAATCCCTTCACCTCAGACTTAATCTCTTGTATCTCCTGGGTATGCCCTTCTAACGCAGCAAATGTTAACTTTAAAACCCCCATTGGATCCTTTTGCACATTTTGTTGATTTTGTATATACTGCTTCATTCGTTTGAACTCTTTCATGAATTTAATTTTTATTCCAACCGCTTCTCTACTGGTATATCCCATCACAAGTAACGTAAATGCTTCTTCTGTTAAATCATATTTAGGGATTCGCCTGTTCTTTGAATTCATATAAGTGGACTCGTGAAAATTTTCTCCTCCAAACTCTTCACCTACAGATACAATTTGTTTTCGAACTTCCTTCAAAACGTCGAAGTGATCTTTTTTGAATATCTTCGCAATTACCAAACTATCCGTTACTACTTTTCCATTAACTTCAAATACTAATGAACTATGTACTGATGAGTCAGTTAATTGCCCCATCCTCATCTCCTCCTCACTACTAATTTTGAACTATCTTTATTGTATTGAGATAATTTCGTACTACGCATAATTCTTTGCTTTCTTTTTACAGATTAACTAATTATCGAAATTTAAAATAAATACTATGATATGAACCCTTTTATTAAGTCATTATTCAATAATTCGGTTATCCATTTTAAGCAATTCTCCTCCGATTTCAATTCGCTTCGTTTTCTTCAAATTCAAAGAGATATTCCAAATTATGTTCTGGAAAAAAAGTTTTCTTAATTTCAAAAGCTTCATCATAATAAAAACGAAATTTACCATTTATTTTGTCGCTCACTGTTGCGTGGCGAAGTTTCAGATGCGAAGAAATTTGTGTAATCATAATTCTTTTTCTCGCCATCTCTGCACGCAAATTCGAATACATCGACTCACCACCTATTTTTTGTACGATATTGCGTTCATTTCCATTTAAATATAAACTCAATTTCGTATTTAGTCAACAAAAAAACGTATTTAAATACTCAATTTCGTATACTTTTCTATTTACTAACAAATTCAGTTAGGTTATGATATATACAGAAATACGCAATATCGTATACATTTTAATATGAAAGATGGTGAAAGTAATGAAAAAAGCAGAGGTTGTAACACGCTTAATAAAAGAAGCTGGCTATAGCAAAAGAGCCTTCGCCGAAAAAATAGGTCTCCCCCCCACAACACTGCAATCCATGTTATCAAGAGGGATTGGTAAAGCATCTGTTGATAATGTAATAAAAGTTTGTAAGGGATTAGGAATCACTACTGATGATTTAGAAAAACTCGCAACTCAAGAGGACAATACTGTTAAAGAAGAAGTTTCTATTTATGAAACCATCCAAAACGATCAATCAAATATTATTCATATTCCTATCATTGGTTCTGTAGCAGCTGGTACACCTATATTCGCTGAAGAAAATATCGAAGGCTATTTACCAATGCTGAGTACATTTTTAAACAAGCGTAAAAAGTATTTTTATCTTACTGTAAAAGGCACTAGCATGAATCTCGAATTTCCTGATGGTTCTTATGTTTTAGTAGAGGAAACTCCTTATGTTGAAAACGGACAAATTGCTGTTGTAAAAGTCAATGGTTATGATGCTACCGTGAAAAAGATTTCAAAGTCTGGAAGCATCATTACTTTAATACCATTGAGTAATGATCCTATCCACGAACCAAAAACTTACGATCTTTCAGCTGAAGATGTAAAAATCATTGGTCGCGTTGTACAGGCAGTAAAGAATTATTAAGTTATAGCACAAGTGATTTAAAAAAAAAGATAAGATCAATTCTTTTGAAAAGATTTTCTTAGTAACATGATTCAAAATAACCAAAAACAATCCATTATCTAGTAGTTAACATATCCAATAACTTCACTAAAAAAGCCCTGATACCGTAGTATCAAGGCTTTTTCATTTCACAAATTATATAAAACTTACATTTATCTGATAATGTTTTTCTATGATATCACTACTTGTTATTAATTATTGGCTTTTATGTGGCTGTTTTTCATTTTGCAACCATATAAAATTGTAATAATAGGGAATTAAAAAACCCTTGATACGAGTTGTATCAAGGGTTCAAGCCTCTTAGTAAAGAGACATATATTGATCGCGTTCCCATTGGTGAACTTGTGTTCTAAAGATATCCCACTCAATCTCTTTCGCTTCGATGAAGTGCTCAAGTAAGTGTTCTCCTAGTGCACCGCATACTACTTCATTAGATTGTAATGTAACTAACGCTTGCGCTAATGTTGCTGGTAAGTCAACGATACCTGCTTCTTCGCGCTCTTCTTTTGTCATTACATAGATGTTACGGTCTACTGCAGCTGGTGGAGTTAATTTGTTTTTAATTCCATCAAGACCTGCAGCTAATAATGTAGCCATTACTAAATATGGGTTTGCAGCTGGGTCAACACTACGTACTTCTACGCGTGTACTAATACCACGAGATGCAGGGATACGTACTAACGGGCTACGGTTTTGTGCAGACCATGCTACGTAACAAGGTGCTTCATATCCAGGTACTAGACGTTTGTATGAGTTTACAGTTGGGTTTGCTATCGCTGTAAATGCTGGTGCATGTTTTAAAATACCTGCGATGAAGTGACGAGCATCATCACTTAATTGTAAGTCACCGTTTGCATCAAAGAATACGTTCTCACCATTTTTAAATAATGATAAGTTACAGTGCATACCTGAACCGTTCACACCGTATAGTGGTTTTGGCATAAACGTTGCGTGTAAACCATGTTTACGAGCAATTGTTTTTACAACAAGTTTGAATGTTTGAATGTCATCACATGAGCGAATTGCATTTGCATATTTAAAGTCAATTTCGTGCTGCCCTGGAGCAACCTCATGGTGAGATGCTTCAATTTCAAATCCCATTTCTTCAAGTTCAAGAACGATATCACGACGACAGTTTTCCCCTAGATCCATCGGCGCAAGGTCGAAGTATCCACCGTTATCGTTTAATTCTAATGTTGGATTTCCTTTTTCATCAACCTTAAATAGGAAGAATTCTGGCTCTGGTCCAAGATTGAAGTCTGAAAATCCTAAAGCTTCCATTTCTTTTAACACACGTTTTAAGTTGTTACGTGGGTCTCCATCAAATGGAGTGCCATCTGCATTGTAAATATCACAGATTAGTCGAGCTACTTTACCTTTTTCAGCTGTCCAAGGGAAAATTACCCAAGTGTCTAAATCAGGATATAAATACATATCAGATTCTTCAATACGTACGAAACCTTCAATCGAAGATCCATCAAACATCATTTTGTTATCAAGAGCTTTCGTTAATTGTCTCACTGGAATCTCTACGTTTTTAATTACCCCTAAAAGGTCCGTAAATTGTAAACGGATATACTTTACATTCTCTTCTTTCGCCAAACGGAAAATATCTTCTTTTGTGTATCTAGACATTATAAATTCCTCCTTAGTCCCTCTAATCGCCTTCAGAATCAGTTATCTTTAGTGAAAAAATCTTGAAATGTCACCTTGTCGCAATGAAGTTCGATTGAATCTACCTGTATGTTGTAGTTCATCTCGAAGTATTTTGCGAAGCTCAGTTTTTGAAATTTCTTTCGTTTCTTCTTTTACTTTCACTGCTTCTGTTTGATTTTCTTTCATTAGTAACACTTGCTTAATACCAGCCATATTCAAGCCTTGATCTAACAAATCTTTAATCTCTAACAACTTATCTACATCGTTAAATGAAAATAATCTACGATTCCCCTTTGTACGGGTTGGAGAAACAAGATTATGCTCTTCATAGTAGCGAATTTGACGTGCAGACAATTGTGTTAAATCCATAACAATACCAATTGGAAACAGCGGGGCAGAACGTCTATCTTCTTTCATTTTTCAGTTCCTCCTTCGCCTTAACTGCTTCTCATTTTATAACATGTTATTTTTAGTGTCAATAGATGTTAGCTTTTCTTACATGATTTTTTTATAAATTTTTTCATTCTTTTTTCTAATCGCATAAATCGTTACTTTTATACGAAAAAAGCTGCCGATATCGACAGCTCCCCTTTAAGAAATTGTTAATAAATTCTTTTCAATCAATTCATCAATCGCAGAACAAATCGCAATTTTAACATGCGAATACGTTAATCCACCTTGCACATATGCAACATACGGTGGTCTAATCGGACCATCAGCAGACAATTCAATACTTGCACCTTGAATAAATGTTCCCGCCGCCATAATTACATCATCTTCATAACCTGGCATATAGTTTGCATACGGAGTAAAATGCGAATTAATTGGAGATGCATATTGAATCGCTTGACAGAAGGCAACCATACGGTCTTTATCATCAAATTGAACAGATTGAATTAAGTCTGTTCTTGGTGCATTCCACGCTGGTGACGTGTTCATTCCTAACTTTTCTAAAAACGCAGCTGTAAAAATTGCACCTTTCAGCGCTTGTCCTGCAACATGTGGCGCTAAGAAGAACCCTTGATACATTTCTTGCAGACTGTATAAAGACGCTCCAGCTTCCGCACCAATTCCCGGAGATGTTAAACGATATGCACACGCTTCAACATACTGTTCTTTACCGACAATGTAACCACCAGTTTTTACAATTCCCCCGCCTGGGTTTTTAATAAGCGAACCCGCCATTAAATCTGCACCAACATGACACGGCTCTTGCTCTTCAATAAACTCCCCATAACAATTATCTACAAACACAACAACATCAGGTTTAATTTCTTTAACAAACGCGATCATCTCTTTAATTTGAGAAATAGTAAACGATGGACGAGTAGCATAACCTTTCGAGCGCTGAATACCGATCATTTTCGTATTACTATGAATCGCTGCTGCAACAGCTTCAAAATCAACAAGCCCACCTTCAGTTAGCGGAACTGCATTGTAACCAATATTATATTCTTTAAATGAACCTACACCTTTCCCACGCACACCAACGATTTCCTCTAACGTATCATACGGTTTCCCAGTAATGTACAATAACTCATCTTCTGGACGTAAAATACCGAATAACGCTGTAGAAATAGCGTGAGTACCTGAAATAATTTGCGGACGAACAAGTCCAGCTTCCGCCCCAAATACATCAGCATACACTTTTTCTAACGTATCACGGCCAATATCATCATAACCATAACCTGTCGTCGGGATAAAATGCGAGTCACTAATTTTATGTTTACGAAAACTTTCTAATACACGAAACTGATTACTTTCAATTACTTCATCCGCACGTTTATGTACTTCTGTAATCTGATTCTCTACTTCTTTTACGATTGGAGCAATTTTTTCTCCATTTTTCAAACGATCAAACATTTTTATTTTCTCCTTCTTCCACTAAAAATCTCTTTAATTGCACATTAAGCGATGAATGAGTAAAAATATACCCCGCACAATCATATACAAATTTATCTTCCAGAAACTCCATCTTTGCTAATAGCGTTTCCGTCTTTAAAAGCGTTAATAACTTACCTTCACTCGGAGGGATTTCTACTCGATAACGATCCATTTCTTTCTTCATTTTCATTTCTATCGCTTCTTTTATACGCAATAAATCACTTTCTTCAAAAGCACTAGTCATTAAGAAATCACTTTTCGGAAACGGAATAAAGTTTTGATGTAATTCATCTTTTTTATTATATAACGTAATAATAGGAATATGATTAATTTCAAGTTCTGATAATAATCGTTTTACTGTTTTTTCATGCCCTATGTAGTTAGGATCCGCAGAATCAACTACATGTAAAATAACATCTGCTTCCCCCGCTTCTTCCAGTGTTGAACGAAAAGCAGCAATTAATGAAGTGGGTAAATCTTGTATAAAACCAACAGTATCAGTTAGTAATACTGTATAACCAGAAGGTAACGGCATCTTCCTCGTCGTTGGGTCTAGTGTTGCAAACAGAAGGTTTTCTTCAAACGTATTAGCTTCCGTTAATCTATTAAACAGTGTCGATTTCCCTGCATTTGTATAGCCTATTAATGAAACTTGAAATACTTTATTGTCTTTTCTTCTCTCACGATATCTTTTTCGGTGTTCCACAACAACTGCAAGTTGTTTCTTTATTTCATCAATACGCGATCGAATATGACGACGATCCGTCTCAAGTTTCGTCTCACCCGGTCCTCTCGTTCCAATACCACCACCAAGACGTGATAAGGACAACCCTTGCCCCATAAGACGTGGCATTGTATATTGCAACTGGGCTAATTCTACTTGAAGCTTACCTTCCCTCGACTTCGCACGTTGCGCAAAAATATCTAGTATTAGTTGCGTTCGATCAATTACTCTCGCATCTAACACTGAGGATAAATTCCGAATTTGACTCGGCGTTAATTCATTATTAAATATAATAACATCCGGCTCTAATTCTTCAGTTAGCATTGTAAGCTCTTCTAATTTCCCTTTACCTATGTAAGTTGCCGGATGATACTTTGGTCGTTTTTGCGTTGTTGAAACTAACACTTCCGCTCTCGCAGTCTTAGCTAGTGATGCAAGCTCTTTCATGGAATGCATAAATTTTTCATCATCATCTTGCGGCAATTGACAGCCTACTAATATGACTTTTTCTTTTTCTTCCATCAAATATGTTCACTCATCCTTTTCGAAATTTAAACCTTCTAATATAATAGCAGAGGAAGCACATTTCATCTAGTTAGCGGGGGAGAAAATTCATGGCATGGGAGATTTTTAGCATCATAGGCACAATCGCTTTCGCACTAAGCGGAGCCATTGTTGCAATGGAAGAGGATTATGATATTTTCGGGGTGTATATTTTAGGAATGGCAACCGCATTTGGGGGAGGTGCCCTTCGTAATTTATTAATCGGTTATCCGATTGTCGCGTTTTGGCAACAAGACATGTTATTCCAAATCGCACTTTTATCAATGACTATTATTTTTCTTTTTCCAAATAAGTTAATTAGACATTGGAAAAAGTGGGAAAATATCACTGACGCTATCGGCTTATCAGCATTTGCTGTACAAGGAGCATTATATGCTCAAAAATTAAATTTACCAATTAGTGCCACAATCGTGGCAGCTGTTTTAACTGGTATCGGCGGCGGTATCATTCGCGACCTTTTAGCCCGCAGAAAACCTCTCGTTCTTCGAGCTGAAGTATATGCCTTTTGGACAATTTTAGCAGGTTTCTTAATTGGCGCTCAAATTATTGTTAGCGATTGGGCCCTTTACATTTTATTCATTTTAATTGTTTGCTTCCGCATGGTTTCTATTCATTACAAATGGCATTTACCGCACAGACGTATCGAAACGAAAGAACGTTCAATGCATAAATAGCAATCTAACCTCTTTACATATCGTAAAGAGGTTTTTCTTTTCTAACGATTTTTTCTTTATATAATGTTTATACTAATTTTTAAAGTGAGGTGAATACAAATGACAAACCACGTTAATAAAGGAGCTCAAAAAAGTTCAGTAAACCAATTTGGACACGACCCTAATTCAGCACACGAAAAGAGCGCTAAAATGGAACGCTTCCATAAAGCGCACCAAGAAAAAGCAAAAAAAGAGTAAACGAACTTATACACAAAAATAGACGCACAGTTTATGTACTGTGCGTCTCCTCTTCGAGCATCAAATCCATACTCGATATTCCAATTAAATCATTTTTATCATACGTATCTTCTTGCAACAACCGCATCGCCTGTGTACGAATTGATTTTTCAACAATATTCCGTACATACCGCCCATTACTAAACGATGTAATTTGCGACGAATACTTCACCGCATGTAAATGATCCCTAAATTTCCATTCAGCTTCTTTTGATAACTGATATTCACGATCTTCATACATTCTCTTTCCAATTTCCAATAGCTGATTTACCGAGTAATCCGCAAATTCAATAATAAATGGAAAACGAGATTGCAGCCCTGGATTTAATGAAAGAAAGTGATTCATCTCTCTTGAATATCCAGCTAAAATCAATACAAAACCATGTTGTTTATCTTCCATATGTTTTACAAGCGTATCAATTGCTTCTTTTCCAAAGTCCTTCTCTCCTCCTCGAGCTAAAGAATACGCCTCATCAATAAACAAAATACCTCCCATTGCTTTTTTTATTAAGTCTCTTGTTTTTTGAGCTGTATGGCCGATGTACTCTCCTACAAGATCAGCACGTTCAGCTTCAACCAAGTGGCCTTTCGATAGAATATTCATCTCAAACAGCAATTTTCCTATCATTCTAGCAACAGTTGTCTTCCCTGTACCCGGATTCCCTTTAAACAGCATATGAAGCACTTGCTTCTCAGACTTCAATCCCTTCTCTTGTCTTTTTTTATTCACATAAATCCAAGCATATATTTCTTTTATTATCTTTTTTATATCATCCATCCCAACAAGCTTCCCCATCTCTTCTTCAATTCTCTGCAGCATTTCATGTTTAATTGTAGTTTCATTTGAAATTACCGTTTTATTTTCTGCGGCTGGCAAAGAAATTTTCTTTCGATGGTTTAACACAATATTAATTTGATTGTTGTTTTTCTTTCGCATCGATTGTTCCATACAATCACCTCATTTTATCCCGCTATTTGCGAGCAGTAAGACTCCCACCTCGACATTCAGCAAACGTTTGGTATTTAAGCGGGAGATAACCGCCCGTAAATGCCCGATTGGTTCAACTAATAATCGCAGAGGATGAACAAAATCCCCACTGATTATAGTTTCACTTTATCCACTCACCAAATATTATTATTCCTGTCCCCCTTGTAAATGCCTATTTTCAGAAAAGTTTGCTATAATATAAGAAATAATTAAGGTGGTGGGACTATGGAGACAACGGAATTCCATGATACAATACAAGCCTTTTCTATTTTTTTATTGAATAAAGGCCGAAAACCCTCAACTATTAAACGTTATGTTTATGACGTTGAAGACTTCGGACATTGGTTAGAAAAAAACAAAAAGCTCCCTTCCAGTAATATATGGGCTACACTTTGTACAAAAGACTACGAAGATTACTTTTCCGATTTAAAAACGAATCGACATTACTCAGAAAAAACGATGCATCGTGTATTTACTGTATTAAATAGAATGCATCACTTTCTAAACATTCCCAATCCATTGAAGAATATGGAAATATCTATTCAACCAGACCGTACACTTCGTAACGAAGATTTCATTTCACCTGATGAAGAAAAAAGATTAAAGTATATAGTCACTTCATTAGAAGGACTTTCAGAAAAACAACTTCCTGTGCGCCCTTTATTAATGGATCGCAATATTGCTATTTTAAATCTATTGATCGACTACGGTTTATCCTTACAGGAACTTACAGCATTAACAATGCATCACGTTCACTTTGAAACTAACACATTGTCAATCCCAGCAACCGCAGGTGTAGAAAGAACAATTACATTAGCAAAAGAAGACAAAAAACAACTATATAATTATTACAAAAGTATCCCAGAACCAGTTCGTCCTAAGTATCATAGTGATGATTCATTGTTTGTCGCATTTGATTTTAACCGCGGAACATACAGGTGGGTATATGAAAATGATGCACCAAAGGCATTAACGGAAATTGCTATACAAAAAATGATTCGCCTCGAAGTGGCTAGAGCCAATTTACGTAAAGGAATTTCAGGACAACATTTTCGTAACACCTATATTTTAAACTTAATAAAAAAAGAAACTCCTGAATCAGAAATTATAAAACTCGCTGGATTCAAATCAAAAATTTCATTAAAGCGATATTATCAATACGCAGAAAATAGAAAAAACGCCTTATTGTAAGGCGTTTTTTCTATTTTTTCTTTAAACAAACGATTTTACTATGACCATTTAACTAATTTCTGCATCTACTATGATGAGTTTCGTTCACATTTTCGTGAGAAAGGAGAGATTTAATGTCTCGTTATAACGACAATCAAAACAAATTCTCCAAACCATGCTTTCCAAGTAGCGCTGGACGAATCCCAAATACTCCATCAATCCCAATTACTAAAGCTCAACTTAGAACATTTCGTGCGATTATTATTGATTTAACAAAAATAATCCCAACACTTTTTGCAAATCCATCTCCCCAAAATATTGAAGATCTAATCGATACATTGAACCTACTAAGTAAATTTATTTGTTCACTAGACGCTACTTCCTCCCTGAAAGCACAAGGGTTAGCTATTATTAAAAACTTAATAACTATATTAAGAAATCCAACCTTTGTAGCAAGCGCTGTATTTATTGAGCTTCAAAATCTCATTAACTATTTACTATACATTACAAAATTATTCCGAATTGACCCTTGCACACTTCAAGAGCTTCTTAAATTAATAGCAGCATTACAAACTGCTTTAGTTAATTCTGCTTCGTTCATTCAAGGACCTACCGGACCTACTGGACCAGCAGGCGCTACTGGTGCTACCGGACCTCGAGGTAACACGGGCGCTACTGGCGCTACTGGCGCTACCGGACCTCGAGGTAACACGGGTGCTACCGGCGCTACCGGTGCCACTGGACCTCAAGGTAACACGGGTGCTACCGGCGCTACCGGTGCCACTGGACCTCGAGGTAACACGGGCGCTACTGGCGCTACCGGACCTCAAGGTAACACGGGCGCTACTGGCGCTACCGGTGCCACTGGACCTCGAGGTAACACGGGCGCTACTGGACCTCAAGGTAACACGGGCGCTACTGGCGCTACCGGTGCCACTGGACCTCTAGGTAACACGGGCGCTACTGGA
>NZ_JBMOWC010000024.1:0-70669 GCF_049310765.1 Bacillus sp. PSXD-155
ATGTGAAGTCATAATGCTGTTAAACTCAGCTAAATTAAATAATTTCTTTGTTAGACATAGGTTTACTAAATAAATCCTGTATAAAGCTTTAAATGAAATAACATATTTAGCTCTTTTTTTTATTAATTGGATGTATTCACCGTATTTGTTAATTAAATATCTTAACTGATTTGATTTTATCCTCAAAATTCTACTAACCTGTGAGGTATTATACGTTTTATAAGGATCTAGTGCTGCAAACTGTAATGGAATTATCTCATACTCATTATTTAATGTGTTGATTACTTTAGTATAAAGAAAGTCTGTTTCAAATTCACTTTGTATTACCCTTGTTATTAACCCATATTCTGTGTTCCAATTCAGCATTTTTTCACCCCTTAAATCAGATTGTAACATGCAAAATATGAAATATACACAATTTTCATTTACTTTATTATGTTTATTTACTTATTTCTTTTATGATGTAATTTTTCCTTCTGACAAACGGATACCTCTACAGAATTAAATACAATTCTGTTTAATACTTAATTTTATCCATGCAAAAGTATATTCACTGTACATTTTAACTATTTTTGATACTCTACACCTACATGACGAAGTACATATGACGAATCCTTTTTTTATCATTAGAGTTCGTCATATGTTCTCTTATCAATGTCGAAGAATATATGACGAACTCTAATAGAAATTTTCTACTTGATATCATTAGATTTAATTACCCACACCTGACGAAATGATATATGATTTTAAACCGAGAGTTCATGGGGGATAATGGGTTACTTTTTTGTAAATTTCAGTTAAAATATACTTTAATCATTTTTATGTACTGAACTGCTTAATTTATCTAACATTAATTACGTTCATTTGTTGACAATTGCACTCAATTTTATGCAAGTTTCCGTATATTATTTTCATATCAAGGGAGTGTTTAAAATTGAAAAAATCATTTGATTATACCGTTAAATATATCGTCGGGGAAAATGATCGTGGAGTTTATTTTAATCGTTCTGACATTTTTACAGTTTTATTTTTATATGAACAACGAACAGTATCTCAAATTCAATTAAGAAAATTTTATGAATTGATAAGTGGGGAGCCAATAAGTCGAACTACATTTTCATCAAAGTTAACTAAGTGGGCAAAAATGAAATTAATAAAAAAAGAAAATATAAGTGTGAGAAAAAAGCGTGGCTTTACATTGGATTTCGTTTCTATAGCTTCAAAGGGAACAGAAGTATTATATCGTTTAAAATTAATTACTGATTACACCACCTCGTTTGTTACCAAAAGGCAATATGAACACAATATAGCTATTACACAATTTGTGCTAAATCTACTTGAAGCAGAATCCCAAAATGAACATACCGGTGCAATTGTAGGTGGTAATGGCGATTATCTTTTTCCATTAAACTCAATTGTGAAGCAAAACTTACATTTACCTAACCTAATGTATTCCGATTCAAATGATGTTTACTTCTTATACGAAGATGAAGAGTATCGCGAAATGTTTCAGCCAGAACTTCAACCCGTTTCCTTCCAAGCAGATCTACCTCAACTCGTTTATTCATTTCGTCCATCTAAAGAGTTTTACCTAGAT
This sequence comes from Bacillus sp. PSXD-155, assembly GCF_049310765.1. Lineage (NCBI taxonomy): Bacteria > Bacillati > Bacillota > Bacilli > Caryophanales > Bacillaceae > Bacillus > Bacillus sp. PSXD-155. The sequence goes on from NZ_JBMOWC010000024.1 coordinate 1,598, forward strand.
TCAAAGGGAAACCCATTAATCATTCCTGATTGGGTTCTTACATGTAACGATTCTATTATCAATATTGAAGTTGATACAGGAACAGAAAACATTCCATTTCTAGAAAACAAGCTAAAAAAATATCTTGATATCGCTGCTTCTAATCCGTCTAAACAGTTTTACGTATTATTTTCAGTAATCGATGATTCCTATCACACAATTTCTACTTACAAAAAAAGAACTACTCGTGTAACAAATTTAAAAAAGGCTTTCAGCAATATACCACGTTTAAGTGTAGTGAATAACCTAAATGTTTACGTAAGCAATATGGGTGGATCTGCACTTGTAATAAATAATATTCTTCATGAAATTCGCGAAATTAATAGTTTAAACAAAAGTCATTTGCTCAAAAAAATCGCTGAACGTTTAAACATAAATTCTTCTTTCCCTTATTCGGTAGAGTGGATTTCTAATAAAAATGAAATTCAAGCGAAGGGGATTCAACATTCTAAACTACTTGAGCTAACAGATGACATTTTGGTATTACGAAAAAAAGCACCTGATGAAGAAAAAAAATCTTTAGATTACTTAGAAATATTATGTATATTAACAATACTTAAGGTAGGGGAGGTTAATACACACTTTAAATTACAGCAATTATCAGGATTGTTGGCCATGCAAAATCAACACCGAACATTAAACCCAATTAAGATTTTGGGGATATATGAAGCGGATGAATTAGAGCATGGGCAGCAAGTCATTTTTACTGATTTGTTTCACAATTCCATAGCACCAGAGAATATATTATTGGCTACTTCTGCTGAATTGCTTAATTTCACCGCTGCTTTTTATTCGTTAAAAGAGAGGGTGAAACAAGAATTTGGAGAATGCAGTTCAAAAGAATACTGAACTCAATAATGCACCAGGTAATGGGGAGGACCCAAAAGCCGGAAAGAGCAAAAAAAATTCCTATACAGTTACAATCGATATTTCGAAAAGCTGGAAATGTCGTTTAGCAGCCCGCTCATCTTACTATGTTGTGACATTACTACTTCTGCTAGCTTGGTATTTTGCTTTTAGAGGAATTTATAAATACGCTTCTTTCTGGTCGATACAAATGGGGGCTTCATTACCTACTTTAAGTATCTTCGGTAATCCATTTGAAACTAATTATTACATTGAAACCTTTTTTAGCTTTTGGATTTTAATTTATACTTGGCAACTATCAACCAAGGTTAAGACCTACCAGGAGATAAAGCGTAGATGGTTTATATTCTCGATGATGTTAATTGGTATAGTTGCCCAGTACTTATGGGCGTTTAGTGTTCCATTAGCTAAGATATTTATTCCATTCTTAAACTCGAAAGCTGGAGAGGTTTCACTAAATGACAAAGGATTAGAAGATACTATCCTTTCAAATTTCAGTAATATCATGCACCTTGTATTTGCTATACCTGTAATTATTATTATTCTCGTACTCTTATGGCTCTTTAAGATTTTTTTTGAACATAAAAGAGAGCTTTTAGATGAATTCGGAAAATGGGAATACGTATTTAAAATACCTGGTTGGATGCTTTCCTTTTTGAATGATGATCGACAACGAAAACTTGCTACTTCATTACACAAATTTTTCACTGAGAAAAATCCATCAAAATTGCCAGAACCTGATATCTTTCTTGGTCCTAACAGTGCTACACGGGAAATGGCAGTTATACAGGGCAAGTCTCTAACGCTTAATATAATGATCATCGGTAACATTGGTACAGGGAAATCCGCTGCACTAGGTTTGCCAATTGCCAATCAAATTCTTGACTATATGGCTTCCATGATTAATAACTTTAAAACTTTATATGCAAGAAAAGATTATCATTCAGAGGATGTAAAAGGAACGCAGGTTAATGGTCTTACTGTTATCGAGCCATCAAATGACTTCTGCGAAAAAGTATATAAATTGGTATTAGCACACAAAATTCCCGAAAGTGTTATTTTCTATTTAGACCCAACAAATCCTGATACCCCTTCAATAAATTTTGTACGTGGTCCAGTCGATAAGGTTGCTGAGATGTTATGTTCAGTATTAACGGGGCTCTCTGATAATGGCGCGGGAAATCCTTTCTTTGTTCAATCTGAGCGTTCGCATCTTAAACAACATATTTACTTGTTAAAACTCCATGATTCAAAATTTGAAGCTAGATTTGAACATTTAATTGATTTGTATAATGATGCTAATCTCGTTTTTGAGATGCATCTCAAGTTAAAAGAGCGACTTCCTAATGATATTGAATCTATACCTGATAGAGATGAACGAAATCATTGGCGCATAATGAAGCAAGTTGATGAATGGTTTGATTTAAATTATGTACCTGAAATTTCTGGCGGTCGTGGGGGAGGGGAAGTTGTTTATCATACTGAAGGGAAATACTATGGGCAGCCAAAGATTATTGATAAACAAGAAACCTTCGTTCGTGGTTTACGAAACACATTAAATGATATTTCAGCTCAACCTCTGCTCCGTCGTGTATTATGTGGTCCATCAGATTTTGACTTTGAAAAGCATTTGGAATTTGGAGGTATCCTTTTAATCAATACAGCGAAAGGGGAACTTTCTGACCTATCTGATGTATTCGGCAAATTATGTTTATATGCAGTGCAAAATGCTGTTTTCCGTCGTAAACCTAACGTATCTCCATACCATCCCGTTTTAGTTGATGAGTTTGCTGATTACATTTATAAAGCATTTAAAAGTTTTCCTGCTCAATCACGTAAATATAAAGCTCCTTTAATTGTTATTGCACAAACAATTAGTCAATTAGCAATTGAACATGGCCCAAGATTCATGGATATCCTGTTAGGTACATTTCGTAATAAACTTGTTTATGGTGATGTTACTAATGAAGATGCTAAATTGTTTAGTAAGCTTATGGGTACGAAAACAATTTATGAAGCACGTGAAGGTGATCAAGAAATTGATATGGTAACAGCTGAAACGAAAACTCAAAGTACACGTAGAACATCCTACTCTTATTCGAAAACAGAGGTACCCATTCTTTCTGAAAATGATATATTGATTCAAAAAGCATTCCAGTGTGCTGCTAAAATTGTAAAAGATAATGCTCCTCAAGGAGGAATACAAGTAAATGCAAACTTTGTTCCTGCCACTGAGTTTAAAACAGCTAAGATTCAAGTTGATGCAGAAGCAGCTGTTTATTGGCTAAAAATTCGTGAAGAATCATTGAATGCAGAAATTAAATATGATGATTATGTCACAGATACAGATGTTGATAGCGAAGAAACTGTAATTGAGGAATTGAGTATGCCTAAAACAGCGCCTACTGCAATAGAAGGTTGGTTACAAACGGTAAACCCTGATACTTACGATTTTTATAATAATGACGATTATACTGACAGTGAAGGTGAGTTAACAAATAATCAGTCTGTGCAAGATTACTCAAGAAATTCTGCTCCTAAGCTAAAAAAGGGGGACGCTACAGCATCAATTCCTACTTCTAATACAACGGAACACGCAAAAATTAATGAAGTGATTAATGTGCAAAAAGAGAATGTACCAGATACCAGTAAACATAGAGAACCTATTGAACTTATCAAGAAAGCACCAGTTATTACTGAAACTCCAATAGAAGTGCCAAGAGCGAAGCATACACCACAATATAGAGAGCCTGCTTACACATCGACTGTTACCCATAATCAGCAGGAACAGGAAATTCAACGAACTGCAGAAATCAATGGTAAAAATACAACATCTAACTTAACATTGCAATGGTTACAGCAACAAATGGCTGCCACTGTTCCTCAAGAAGAAGAAAATACATTACCTTTAGATGAAACGGAAGGTGGCTCTCGTCTTCACAATCGTAAAGTAGCAGAAGTAACCCCAGAAAGCGCGGCAATTAAGGATAAACTCAGTCAATATATCGAAGGTGACATTGATCATGATTGATGCACTAAGCATATAACGAATATTTATAACGATAAAAAGGTGTGGGTTGTATACTCATACCTTTTTATTATTTCATATTCCACTCTCCGCAAGAAGACCATTTCTTTATGCTAAAATTTAATTGAGTTTGTGTAGAAGCAGAAAATGAATTAAATATTAAGGGTTGGAGGAATGACAGTGGAGATTGCCAATTTAAATTTGCCCATTGATAGTATGCACTTTTTACTTAAGCATCAAATTAAAGGAAATGAATTCGAATGTCTCAATGTAGAATTTTACACCTATTCAAATGGTTTTCTTTTAGATGTAGTGGAATGGACAAAACAAAATGATTTTTCTTTATCGATATTGGATAAAGAATATACAGAAGCGTTTTTAGCGAGTTTAGAGAAGTTTAAACCATACCTTGTTATTGGGAGCAATATAGACTCAGGTAATCTAATTACTATCTACCAACCCACAGGAGAAATATATGAGCTAGAACATGAGATTACGGAAAGAGTAGAAAGATATTTTGTTAATTCTTCTATAGAGAAAATGTATTGCTGCTTCAATTGCTTTAAAAAGTATTGGGTTCAGCTAATAGGGCAGAGGCACTACAAAGATTGTGATCTAATAAAGACTTTTCATGATTTGAAGAACAAATTAGTCGAGCTTGATAATAACATATTAATTAATGAAGATAACTACAATAGACACTTTTGGAATTGTTTATATCATGGCAATTTAAACTTTCTTTTGGAAAAGTCAGACGAGAAATAGATTATCTTTAATTGAAATACTTACTGGAGGAACGTGTTCAATACTATGGGAGATATTTTGTTAAAATGTAAAATCAAAATTGTGATGATTTTCACTTAAACAAACGGGGCAGGTTAGTTTAAATTCAATTAAAAAGACAATAACAAAAAGGAAGGGCAACAGACTGCCCCTTCCTTTTATAATTCAGGTAATGAAACCCTTGCAATAACACTTTTGTCTTCAGTTAAAATCAAAATTTGATAATTGGCATCCACATCTCCGTCACCAAATTTCTGAATAAAGGCTTTTCGCAATTTTTTTCCCTGCTTGCTTTCTTGCTCGGCATCTACAAACACATTAATATTCCCTGCATAATGTTCATCCGCCTCAACCCTATACTCCATATTGAAACCATCGACCAACACGGGGTCAATCATGGCTTTAAGGTCAGTATCTATGAAGGTTCTTGCTTTTTCGATTCTCCTATTGTCTTTCTCAATCGCCTGGTTTGCTGCCTCCTCCAACTTAGCAGATTTTTTTTCTTTAGCGGCTTCCTCTTCTTCCGTTAACTCTGGATTTTGAATGTTATACAGCATGTCTTCCAGGTCGTCACACACAACCCCAGGACTCGAAGCATTTGCAACCATTTCATCTATGCTGGCGTTTGTGATCCCAGCTTCTTCCAACTGGTCCCATTCCTTGTCAAGAAACCCGCACTTACCATATTTGCTGTCATAGATGACATTGCTTGCTTTCTTTGTTACAGCTCCTGTCTCTAATTGAAGATAAACCAAGGGCAATAGTACTGCTGCTACAACTCCGGCAATGATTAGCTTTGTCGATTTTCTCAAGTTGACCCGTCCTTTTATGTGAAATATTTGCAATAAAGAGCATAATTAGCATAAAACATTGGAAGCCGCATATCAATTAAAAATTTTAGCAAAAACGCACCAAGGCTCAATTCATTTCCGATCCGCTTGACTTGCATTTCGCCTGTAAAGTATAGAAACGCATAAATGTACTACGTATTTGAATCTGGACATATGAATAGTCTATTGCTACATAGTCTTTTAGAAGTGGACTTTATTACTGCTAGAAAATTTTTAGACTATCAATGGATTCTCAATTACCCGTCATGATGAACGGAAGAATACATATGGCTATTACCCTGAAGAAAAATGACAGAGGTGTTTTCTTTCTTCAACAACGGACAAAGCATTCCTTTAATGCTTTGTGAACAATTACACTTAAACAAACGGGCGCTTTTCTTCAATAAGCATCTTCAACAATCGGGCGCGATTGTTGAACAAGAATTACAAGGGTGATACATATTACACATGACTAATATGTATCACCCTTTATTTTTTATGACTTTTTGTGTTTTAGGTATTGATAATAAATTTAAAGGTATCTGCTTCTTTTTACATAGATTCTATAATCATTTGTCTTTCATACCACTTGTTTAGTTTTTCATTAACACTTTTTGAAATACGCTTCATTTTGTTATTACAGAATCTTGATAGCGTAGCAGGGGATAGACCTATTTCATCTGCTATCTCACGCATTGTTTTATTTTGATGCATATGCTGATGCATAATTTTCTCTCGAACCATATCCTCTGATCCTACAGTAGGTTGTTTTACTGTATCTACAATATAACGCTCCTCTTGCTTCTCTTGCGTATCTATTGATTTTTTCTTCACCATACTATCTATATTATTCATCAATTCTTTTGGAGGTAAAATAATGATTCCCAACTTTTCAAAGTAATTCTTAAACCAATTGCGTTCTCCTATCTTTGTTTCATCCAATTCTTCTGCATATGCCCAATGTGAAATGACATTTTCTTTTTCTAAATCATTTAAAACATTTTCTAGTTGTTCACGAATTCGAGTTGGGCGCCCCTTTGTAGTTGTAATACCCATTACAGACAGTAAACCTTTTTCTCCACCAATGGAGTATGGTCTTTTTAAAGTACTGTATTGTTGACGGATTCGCCACTGCCAGGATAAATAACGTATTAAACGTTTATGAAACTTGTGTCTATAGCTATTATACTCTAATGCTTTTTTCGATAATAAAGCAGTTGTGCTATTAGATCCATACAAATAGCCCGATAAAAAACTACCTGGTTTAATCTTACAGGATTCTATCCCCATATATTCATTAGTATTCTTATCTCTCCATAACACTACAGAGTCCAGTACGAATAGCCTTTTGATTACTTCACGTTTTACTTCAAATTTTTCCCCTGTTTCAGCTTGATCGTTCAATACTACAACTTCATTATCATCATTCAAATAAATAAAGATGCTCGCTAACGCTGCAATACGTTGCGCTACTTTTATCTTATCTTCTGCACGATAATACTCTACACCGTTTGCTGATGCTTTTGGCATATTACATAATTCCAACACATTTTCATAGCTAAAATCTATGAATTCATCTGGAGATTTAGCTTGATTTAACCATTGTATTGTAATGGTATCCAAACAGTCTGCTGTAAGATCATCCATATTACTAATTACTCCATCAACCAATATAGACCATCTTTCTGCTTCGTTTGTATTCACTAATCTCAAATCCTCATCCTTATGTGATGATAGTTGTGCAACTCCGCTTGAATTTTTTGTTTCTAATGGCAGTACCGGTTTTGCTACTGCTTCATCTTCCTCAAAATGATTTTTTGCTATTCCATCACGTAATTGATAGTACATTGCGTCATTGGTTACAGGATAGTAATCATCCGATATATCTTCTATATGTTCTGTTACCTGACTATCTTCAAAAATTGAAATTTGAGTTGGTTCAACTGCTTCAACTTTTTCTCCGAATTCTTGTTCAATGATCTTATCTAGTACATTTTGAATCTCAACTTTATATTTATTCAGATTGGCATAAATGTTTAACAACGATATTCCTTGCTCTTGTTTCTGACCTAACCAAGAAACAAGTGTCGAAAAGGAAGGGGACATATTAGCTGATGTTACTAATTTATCATGATTCTCTTGTACTTCTTTATAATATTTATTCCATTTGGCCCATAACTGCTTGTTTTCTTCATAAATTGGAGCAGCAAGTAGGAGGGCATCACTAAACAATGCTAACACTTTCTCCATAATTAAATACCTCCTAACAATGTTAATTACAAATATAATTTGAATCTTAAAAATGTGAAACGTCATAGCTATATGATGGCTATATAACCTTTAAGTTGAAACATTATCAGAATAATCCGCACGATTGTTGATTTTTACTCGTTCTATTGTGGATCATTTAAATTCTCTTTACTTGTCTTTAATTATATAAAACTGCTTCTATTTGTAAAATCATTACTTTACAATACAATTTCAATTTTTAAAAGTTTTTATTGCTCAAATTCAGTTACTGTTACATTTTTACATCTATATTTTTGACTCAAAAAGTTGTAAACCTGAGTGGTAAATATGTTGATGTAAGTCCTTGAATATCATATTCTTCAGTTTTCCATTCCCTAAATCTTCTTCATCAACAATAATAGTTTTTGGGGCGACTCGATTTGTTAGCTTGATAATTATGGGGCTTTCCTCTAAAAGAACCAAAGCAAACAATAATAGCGCTTGCATAATTAAAAATCCGAGTTATAATACTTGTATACAAGTATACTTGATTAACATGAGGTGAATTTATGGCGAAATCAATGGAATTTCTTTATCCTGAAAAATGGCTTTCAAAAGCTTCTACAGGGGATCGTGTTGCGAGCGAACTGAGAATGCGCATTATTGCAGGGGAAATTGAAAGCGGTACCATCCTGTCGGAAAATAAATTAGCTGCCGATTTTTCTGTAAGTCGGTCACCCGTTCGTGAAGCATTAAAAGTACTAGCTTCTGAAAATATTATTCGCTTAGAAAGAATGGGCGCAGTTGTCATTGGTTTAACAGAGAAAGAAATCGAAGAAATATATGATGTTCGTTTACTTATAGAAAAGTTTATCTTTGAGCGACTTGTAAAGATGGACACAAATGATTTAGTAAGAGAACTAAATAAAATAATGGAAATGATGAAAATCGCCATTAAATATCATGATTCTGATGAGTTTTCTTATCAAGATCTTTTATTCCATGAAACGATTATTCGAACCATTGAGCATTCCTACATCCTGATGATTTGGAATAATTTAAAGCCTGTTATGGAAAGCTTAATCCTTTTATCAATGCGTACTCGTTTCAAGGAAAAGTACGAAGACTTTGAACGGGTTATTAAAAATCATGAGCTTTATATAAAAGCAATCGAATCAAAAGATCGAGCCCTCATGATTGAGGCCTTACATCTAAACTTTGATGATGTTCAAGGGAAAGTTGAAGATTTCTGGATGTCACAACAAATGTTATCTAAAGGAGTTGAGCAAGGACATGAGTAGCTATATGTTAGGTATAGATATCGGTACAACAAGTACGAAAGCAGTTTTATTTACTGAAGAAGGCGAAGTCATCCAAACCGAGAATATTGGTTATCCACTTCGCACACCGGATATATCCACAGCGGAACAAGATCCAGAAGAGATTTTCCAAGCTGTTTTACAAGCGATATCAAATATAACGAAACAGCATTCAGATAAAAAACCATCGTTTATCTCATTTAGCAGTGCTATGCATAGTGTCATTGCCATGGATGAAAATGATCAGCCGCTGACACCTTGTATCACTTGGGCAGATAATCGCAGTGAGGCATGGGCACATAAAATCAAAGATGAACTGAATGGCCATGAAGTTTATAGACGAACAGGAACACCTATTCACCCAATGTCACCATTAAGTAAAATTACATGGATTGTGAATGATCATCCGGAAATTGCTATTAGAACGAAGAAATATATTGGAATCAAAGAATATATCTTCAAACAATTCTTTGATCAATATGTTGTTGATCATTCCATCGCCTCGTGCATGGGTATGATGAACTTAAAAAAACTAGATTGGGATGAGGAAGCTTTAAAAATTGCTGGTATAACACCAGCTCAATTATCTGAACTCGTACCAACCACCCAAATATTTAGTAACTGCAATCCAGATTTAGCCCAAAAGATTGGTATCGATTCACAAACACCGTTTGTTATTGGTGCCAGTGATGGGGTGCTTTCTAATCTAGGTGTGAATGCAATTCGAAAAGGTGAGATTGCTGTCACAATTGGGACAAGTGGTGCTATTCGGACCATCATTGACAAGCCACAAACAGATAAAAAAGGAAGAATATTTTGTTATGCCTTAACTGAAAAGCATTGGGTAATTGGTGGACCGGTAAACAATGGCGGAATGGTCCTTCGTTGGATTCGTGATGAACTTGCTTCATCAGAAGTAGAAACTGCGAAAAGACTAGGAATTGATCCATACGATGTATTAACTAAAATAGCTGAACGCGTGAGACCTGGTGCAGACGGATTATTATTCCATCCATACCTCGCAGGTGAACGTGCACCATTATGGAATCCAGATGTACGTGGCTCCTTCTTCGGTTTAACGATGTCACATAAGAAGGAACATATGATTCGTGCAGCTTTAGAAGGCGTTATATATAATTTATACACTGTATTCTTAGCGTTAACCGAATGCATGGATGGTCCTGTAACCCGTATTCAAGCAACAGGCGGCTTCGCAAGGTCTGACGTTTGGCGACAGATGATGTCCGATATTTTCGCATCTGAAGTCGTTGTTCCAAAGAGCTACGAAAGCTCTTGTCTAGGTGCATGTATATTAGGTCTCTATGCCACAGGAAAAATTGATTCTTTTGAAATCGTTTCCGAAATGGTTGGCAGTACCTACAAACATACACCGAAAGAAGAAGCAACAAAAGAATACAGACAATTACTGCCGATATTTATTAACCTATCAAGGGCGCTAGAAGATGATTATACACGAATTGCAAATTATCAAAGAAATTTAATAAAGTAAAACTTTCATCAGTAATCCCCCACGCCTCGCTTCTATCTAAATCTCGAGGTGGGGGCCTTACTGCCCACGAATAGCGGGATAAATACAAATACAGCTAAGATTAGGGGGGAACTACGATGCCATTAGTCATTGTAGCAATTGGGATTTTAGCATTACTTTTACTGATTATGCGCTTTAAATTAAATACCTTCATTTCATTAATCATTGTATCGGTCGGGGTTGCTTTAGCACTTGGAATGCCGCCTCAAAAAATTTTTAAAACCATTGAAGCGGGATTAGGGGGAACACTTGGTCATTTAGCACTCGTTTTTGGACTTGGTGCGATGTTAGGTAAGTTGCTTTCAGATTCTGGGGGTGCACAACGCATTGCCATGACCCTTGTGAAAAAATTTGGTGAAAAGAACATTCAATGGGCTGTTGTGACTGCCTCATTTATTATCGGGATTGCATTATTTTTTGAAGTAGGATTAGTATTATTAATTCCGATTGTATTTGCAATTTCAAGAGAATTAAAAGTTTCTATCTTATATCTCGGTATTTCGATGGCAGCTGCTTTATCTGTAACACACGGATTTTTACCACCACACCCAGGACCAACTGCTATCGCTGGTGAATTGCATGCAAACATCGGTGAAGTATTACTTTACGGTTTTATGATAGCGGTTCCAACGGTTGTGTTAGCTGGACCTGTATTTACTAAACTTGCAAAAAAGCTAGTACCTGATGCGTTCACAAAAACCGGTAATATCAAATCTTTAGGTGAGCAGAAAGTATTTAAACTTGAAGAAACTCCTGGCTTTGGAATCAGTGTTTTTACCGCTTTACTGCCTGTTCTTTTAATGGCAGTCGCTACAATTATTACTTTGCTGCAAAAAACAATGGGATTCAAAGATAATAGTTTACTAGCAACGATCGAGTTTATTGGGAATGCGGATACTGCCATGTTGATATCCTTACTAGTTGCGATCTATACAATGGGATTGGCAAGAAATATTCCAATTAAAAACGTGATGGAATCTTGTACAACAGCGATCTCGAATATTGGGATGATGCTCTTAATTATTGGTGGAGGCGGCGCTTTCAAACAAGTATTAATTGATGGCGGCGTTGGTAACTATGTAGCCGAATTATTCAAAGGTACTTCATTATCACCGATCTTGCTCGCATGGATTATCGCTGCCATTTTACGTATTTCATTGGGGTCTGCTACGGTTGCTGCATTAACAACTGTCGGTTTAGTGATTCCGATGTTAGGTCAATCTGATGTTAACCTTGCTTTAGTTGTCCTTGCAACAGGGGCTGGTAGTTTAATTGCTTCACACGTGAACGATGCTGGTTTCTGGATGTTCAAAGAGTACTTTGGTTTAAGCATGAAAGAAACATTTGCAACATGGACGTTACTTGAGACTATCGTTTCTGTAGCCGGATTAGGGTTTACTTTATTATTAAGTTTATTTGTATAGATCTTTCTAAACAGTAAAAGGGATACGGAAGCTGTTTAATGTGATTTTTCATAATTAACCGGTTATTTTTCATGATTGATTAATAAGGATGACAATTTCTCTTTATTTTTTAACTTGATAGTGATGTGCCGTGTCCCTATAACCTTATGTACGAATACTGGCGGAGCCTATTGAAATGAAAAAGATTGATTATTTGATTAAAGTGATATTTTAGGTATATATACTATAATACAGAGTAACATACATGGAAAGGAACGATGGAATATGGAAAAGTTACAAATTGGAGTTGTTGGTGTGGGCGTTATGGGAAAAAGCCTCGCACTTAACTTTGAGAGCAAAGGGTATTCTGTTGCCCTATATGATATTTCAAAGGAAAAAGTTGATGAAATCATTGAGGAAAACCGTGGTAAAAACTTAGTGGGTACTCATATAGTTGAAGAGTTTGTTAACTCACTTGAATCACCTAGAAAGATTTTATTAATGGTTAATGCAGGGGAAATTACAGATAAGGCGATTGATTCTCTAGTCCCTCACCTTGATAAAGGTGATATTTTAATTGATGGTGGTAATACATACTTTGTCGATACAATTCGCCGAAACAAACGTCTTGCCGAAGAAGGAATCAATTTCATCGGGGCAGGTGTGTCAGGCGGCGAAGAGGGTGCATTGAAGGGACCATCTATTATGCCAGGTGGACAGAAGGATGCATACGAAAAAGTAAAAGATATGCTTGAAAACATCTCTGCAAAAGTGAATAACGATCCTTGCTGTTCTTATATCGGACCTAATGGGGCAGGCCACTATGTAAAGATGGTTCATAACGGTATTGAGTATGGAGATATGCAATTAATTTGTGAAGCATATTTCTTCTTGAAACAAACACTTGATTTGACTGCAGAAGAGTTCCATGAAATATTTGCTGAATGGAATAAAGGTGAACTGAACAGCTATCTAATTGAGATTACAGCCGATATCTTCAAGAAGAAAGATGAAGAAACTGGTAAGCCATTAGTGGATGTTATTCTTGATACTGCAGGACAAAAGGGTACAGGGAAATGGACTAGTCAAAGCGCACTTGATTTAGGTATCTCGCTGCCTATTATCACGGAATCTGTATTTGCACGTTGCATTTCTGCTTTAAAAGAAGAGCGTGTGAACGCAAGCAAAATTTTATCTGGCCCTAAAGATAAAAAAGCAATTGGAGTTGAAAAAGCTGAATTAATTGAAGCAGTGCGCCAAGCTTTATTTATGAGTAAAATTTGTTCTTATGCACAAGGATTCACGCAATTGAAGGCAGCTTCTGAGGAATATGATTGGAACCTTGATTTTGGCAGCATTTCTATGCTTTGGAGAGGCGGATGCATTATCCGTGCTGCCTTTTTACAGAACATTAAAGAGGCTTATGAGACAAACACTGATTTACCGAACCTTTTACTTGATCCATACTTTAAAGAAATTGTAGAGTCATATCAAGGCGGATTACGCCAAATTATCTCAATGGCGGTACAACAGGGCATTCCGATACCTGCATTTTCAGCAGCAATTTCTTATTATGACAGCTATCGTACTGCAAAACTACCTGCAAACTTGTTACAAGCGCAGCGCGATTATTTTGGAGCGCATACGTATAAACGAGTAGATAAAGAAGGTACATTCCACACAAAATGGATATAAAATAAGAAATGGACTAAGATTAAATTCTTAGTCCATTTTTCATCCCACAATTCGCAGGCTATAAGACTCCTACTGATGGAATTTCACTTTAAACGAATGACTGAATCAAAATGCGTTTATTTTTCCCATTTAGATGAAAAACTACATAACCTTTAAGGTGAAATGTTATCTGAATAATCCGCACAATTGTTGATTTTTACTCCTTTTATTTTGGATCATTTAAATCCTCTTTACTTGCCTTTAATTATATAAAACTGCTTCTTATTTAAAACTACATAGCCTTATCTTGGCTATAAACTCTTATTTGAAACTGCATAGCTTTATCTTGGCTATAAACTCTTATTTGAAACTATATAGCTTTATCGGGGCTATAAGCTCTTACTTGAAACTATATAGCCTTATCACGGCTATAAGCTCTTACTTGAAACTATGTAGCCTTATCTTGGCTATTACTTCTTACTTGAAACTATATAGCCTTATCACGGCTATAAGCTCTTACTTGAAACTATGTAGCCTTATAACGGCTATTACTTCTTACTTGAAACTATGTAGCCTTATCTTGGCTATAAACTCTTATTTGAAACTGCATAGCCTTATCTTGGCTATAAACTCTTATTTGAAACTATATAGCCTTATCACGGCTATAAGCTCTTACTTGAAACTATGTAGCCTTATAACGGCTATTACTTCTTACTTATAATAATGAATAGCTATATTGTGATTATAATTTCGTAATTTATGAAACGTTATAGCTATATGATGGCTACAACTTTAAAAAAATGAAACGAGAATATCCTGAAAATCATTCAACTAAAAAAATTTTTATTCTATGTAAATTACTAATAAACGTTGATATAAAGCCATTTCATTAAATATGAAAGAAAACGCAATAAAATTATTATAGCTATATGATGGCTACAACTTTCACTTTAAAACTTCAAAAAACCTATATATACCAAGGGTTACAGCAGCTTTCAATAAAATATAACTTATTTTAAAAACATGAAACGTTATAGCTATATGACGGCAGGAAACATGAAACGAAATGAAACGTTTATAGCGGTATGATGGCCACAACTTTTCATTTAAAAACAGTTATAACTCCCTATATATCAGTATTTATACGAAATTTATAGAAATTTCTTAGTCAATCCAAAACATGAAACGTTATAGCTATATGATGGCTACAACTTTAAAACGAAATTAGTGTAAAACCCTATAAAATCAATGGTTTAGTAAGATTCATCCCACAACATACTACGTTTCATATTCAAAAAACTTCATAGCCCTATGGTGGCAACAAACTTTTTTTTATGAAACGTTAAATCCCTTGTCCCCCAAGGGATTTGGGCACGTTTCATTTTTTTATTTTTCCTCTTAAAGGGACAGATTTCACCAGTATTCGATTTGATATAATCAAAAATGAAATTCTATATCTAATTGTGGGGAAAACTGCAACTTAACATAAAAGGAGGTGAAAAAGATGGCAAAACCTTTCGTTATAAAGAACAAACGTAGTTTGAATGGTGAAACAACAACACCGGTAATTGTAACAATTAAATCATGGCAAAAGTTAGTAGATGCTTTAGAAAGTAAGTATTACAGTTTTAAAGATACTTATCTAGAAGACATTGTGAATTCAATGTCCTATGAAGAACGAATTGCAGATGAAGAGGGATTTGTTGAACAAGCAAAGCCATCTTTTTCACTGAAAATGAAAAAGATTGTAGATAAAGTAAGTGAATTTGATAAAAACGAAGGCAGAAAACATAAGCTATATGGAATTACAAATGCTGATTTAGAAGTATTTCTATTTCTTCATAAAAAATGTAATACATATGGTGAGCTTTCGCATGTATCGATCCATATGCTTTGGGAAGATTATAAAAATTATAAAGAAGCATTTGCACATATTCACCACTCACAATTTTATGTAGCTTTGAAGAAGTTAAGTTTCCATAACATCATTACAATCGAAAATGAGTACAGTGGTAAATATAAAATTACCTTAACTGATTTCATGAATAAAGAAACGAATAAAGCAAATGCATATACATTTATTAGCCCGATAGTATTTACCAAAGAATTCTTTGAGTTATCCATTGCAGCTAAGAAACTATTCATGGATGTAGCAATGCAACAGAAACGCGAAACTACCCTGAAACGTTCTTTATTCAAAGTTGATGAGCAAGGAAGCTCAACACACTTTGGTGGTATGTATCGTTACTTACATAAAAAATACCCACATCAGATTCGTGCTGTACTTGAGGAATTAGAAACAAAACTTTCTGCTACTGGATCTCCTTTATTTAAAATTTGCAAGTTAGAAAAAGGGAAGAGGAATAAAAAGCAATACACAACATTGCATTTATCTGTACATCCTGATTTCTTATGCGCAAAAGAAGAAGGAGCAGAATACCGTGATCCATTTACACCACGAGATACATATAAGCGTAAAGCTAAATTCATAGAAAACTTGTTAGTTGAAATGAATATTGCTGAATTTGCAAAGGATATGAACCAATTCATTAATGTTTTAAAACACTCTTGTCACCGTCAAATTCGCCAAGTAGTTCGTGGCTTACGAGAAATGATTGATCGACAAGAAGGATATCCTAAAAAGCTAGTTTATACACTAAGTAAATTATTAAAGCAATCTTCTCAATATCGTGTATTAGACACAGCTGCTAAAACTGGAATTTATCCTTTAATTACACATAATGTACCTAAACATGAGCAAGAAGAGGCCATTTTTAAATTTGGTACTCATTTTGCTATATACTCTTTACGCAATGTTCAAAAGCTATTCCGTAAAGCGCATGACCTGCTTCATGCGAAATATGCTGTACCTGTAACTATAGATGCTTACCATCTTAACTACATGCAGTATCAAGAGGAATCACTATTTAGAAAATATGCTTATGAGCAAGGAGTAAATATTAACTCATATACAGCATTAGAAATTGAAATCCGTGAACTATTAAAGTCTAGCGGGCATCAAGGCACTAACATGCCTAGTGATATTCGTGAACTGTTCATTGAAAAAGTTGATAAATTGCCGAAGGAAAAGATTCGTGTAATTAAGGTCCCTGAAGACTTTGATTTAATTCAGTTTCTACAGTCCTTAGAAGCATACTACCGTTCAACAAGTGAAACACCACATTCGGTTGATCAGCTGCTTCCAGCAATGTAAAGATACAGCTCTCTATTTTTGAAAAAACAAAAGTGGAGGGCTATTCGTGTTGGAGATACCCTATGAAATGCATTACTTCAAACAAAGCAGAGAGAAAGTTTTCAATTTTAATGATCACGACTCTCTATTTTTTATGCAATTACATACAGTGCACGTAAATCAAAATAAGATATTCACAATTTACAAACTGTTAAATCTGAATTTTTAATCTTTTCGTTTCGTTTCATCTACAAAAAAGCAGAAATATTTTTTATAATTCTGTTGATATCTTAATAATTTTGACCTGATGTGCATAACATAAAGCCTTAAATACTGTTTTTATCATATTCTACCTCTAAATCTACTTAAAATCAGAAAAACTTCTGTTAGTTATGTTTAAAAAGTGGATTCTGTTCCTAACTTTGACCAATTTGTTAATAAATTGTGTGTAGTTTTTAAGAAATGTGGAAAGTTTGTTCGTAAGTCAGCAAAATTTGCATTTAGTATTTATTCAGTCACTCGCATCAAATTAACGATGATTATATGTAGTTTTTATATACCTACTTTATGATATTTTGTAGTTTTTAATCATCATCCAGCTCATTAAGTACATTCCCAGTATTTACTTTTTATGATTTTTTACGGCTAGAGTAATGATGAACCCTTAGCACAGCAATGTTTTAAGACGATTTTTTCTCTGTATAATAGTTTTATCTTTTTTCTTTATATATATTAAAGATATATATTATATTAGGTTTTTATATTGTGTAATACTTACTATAGAGAATAGACCCTGTGTAAAACCAATTTCATTTCTTAATGGAATTGGTTTTTTTTATGTATTTTAATAAACATTATATTTAGTTTTAATCTTCCTAAAAAAATTTTGATATAAAACATAAATTTTTTTATTTCTCTTAGATTTCCGAAAAAAGTAAATCATACTTAAAGTAGATAGTTGATTAGTGGAAATTACAATGAACTTTGTAATCTCCTAACCATTTAAAAAGAGAGGTGAAGACATGGTAAAAAAGAAATCCCAGAAAAACGCCGAAAAAAAGAAATTTACATTCTTTAAAAAAGCAAAGAATAAAACAACTGAAATATTAGATATGCAACTAGAAAATTCAGAAGCACTTAAAGAAAAGAAGAAACGTAAAACAAGGGAGAAAGTTCCGGCGATAACAGGAAGAAAAGTAGGTAAGGTTACATTTTGGTGTGTGATGGGATTCGTGTTTGTAGGAAGCTCTCTTTCATTTATCCAACTTGCCGGTCCTCCTAGAGCAGTAGCTGTTCAAGAAAAGAAGGAAGAACCCGTAAAAATTAAAATGTCAGAAGCAGAATTAATTGCATATGCGAATAGTTTTGCCGCAAATTATTTTAATTGGAAAGTTGATATGAATGTAGCTGAAGAGCGAAAAAAACGATTAGAGAAATTTCTAGTTGAAGGATCCGATGCGCAAGGTGGATTAAATAGAGACACTTTAAAAAACGCCTCTAGTACTTTAGTTAAGTCGGAAGCAGTAGAGGTCCGCCAAAAAGGAAATGAAGCAGAAGTAACATTGAAAATCATTCAGAAACTAGAACCTGTAAATAATCCTGCTCCAGGAATGACTCAAGCCCCAGATACACCAAAAGAGCCTAAAGAAGTTACAAGGTACTTCTCTATTCCAATTTTAATGGAGAAAGGAAAAATGGTCGTTCCTAACAATCCTACAATCGTTCATGGAGAGAGAGAAAAGGCATCTTATAAAGTGGCTACCTTCAAATCAGAAGGACGAGAAATTAATACAGATGCAGAAGTAAAAAAAGTAGAACAATTTTTACAATCTGTATTTAAAGTTTATACAGAAGGAACACCAGAAGAAATTGCTTACTACTTTGAAAAAAGCAATATAACAAATGGACTAAAAGGCATTATGACATTTAGCAAATTAGAAAACCTACGAATTTATGAAGATAAGGATAAAGGGTACAGAGTCTTAGTTGATGCCAAATTAAAAGACAATGATAGCAGCTTAGAGTACACATACACATATGATTTAAGTCTAGTAAATAAAGCTAACAAGTTTTCAATTAGCTCTATGAAGAAATTTGAAAACACATTAGAGAAAGTGGAGGGTAAATAATTATGGAGCTTTTGGGATTAGATATGGTTGCTCAGCAATTACCTGCTATTACAGATGCAGCGGTTCTAGGTAACATTAATTTTGGAGTGAATATTAAAAACTGGTTAGTAGCTCAGTTAGGTCCAATCTTTTTAGTTTGTGCAATCATCGGTGTAATAGTGCTACTTGTAAAACGACAAATGGCAGGTTTAATTGGTTGGCTGGTACTTTGTGCAATTGTTTCAGTGTTTGTATTCTCACCAGACGTATTTAAAGACCTTGGAACAAAATTATATAACTTAGTTTTCAAATGATAACTAGTAAAACTCATAAATTTTTAAGGAGTTGGTATAAGTGACTCAGAAACCGACTCGCAAGGAAGTAAGGACTTACAACTCTATTTGGGATATTCCAAAGAGTTTATATGGGATAAGGGACATAACACTCCCTTTCCCAGTCCCTTACAGACAACTGGGGATCTTTGTTGGGACACTTTTAGTAATTATATTTCTAGATCAGTTTTTACCCTTAGGAGAGAATGTCTTTTTCAAATATTTAATATTACCTGGTGGTATAGCATACTTCTTTGGAAATGTTGAATTAGATGGAAAGAGCCCACACAAATTTATATATCGATTCTTTGCATTCACATTTGAAAGAAAGAGGTTGAGTCGTTATAAGGATACAACTGGTAATATTGGAAGCTATCAATATAAGACGGTAGTCCGGTTTAAGGATGATTCAATTAAGAAAAAGTAATTAATTAATCTATACAGAAGAATTATTTTAGTCTCATATTCTTCTCTAAGGAGGCACAAATGAATCAGGTTGAATTTCCAGTCAAATATTTTCATGAGAATTTGATTTTTAACCAAGATGGTTCTTGCTGGGCGTATTATGAGGCATACGGGATTCCTTACGAATTTAAAGGAGACGATGATAAAAATACGTTGTTTATGCGACAACTCGGTTTATTTTGGAATTATGAAGAAGAGAAACATCTACTAATGATTCCTGTTTATCAGAATTTCAAAGAAAAAGCCGATGAGTTTAAAGAAACAGTAAGTGGTGAACTAAAAGAGCTGGCAATAGATCATACTGATGACGTTGTCCATGAGTTAGAAAGAAAATTTGGTAAAAACGCTGTAGAATATCGTTATTTTATAGGTGTGAAATTAAAAGTAAGACACATACAAGAAGGACTTAAGGAAATGCTTTACACTGCATTTCATACCTTTAAAAACACTGCAGAACAGTTTGGATTACTTGGTGATACCAAAATACTAAAAACTGATTTGGAGATGTTTAAACGGGAATCTAGCGCTTTTAAAAACAAAATAAGAAAACATTTAGCAGTAAGAAGTCTAGAAACAAATGAAACTCAATGGATTGTGTTACGAAACTTCTATCGTACATTAGAGGCACCTGTTACAGCAGGATGGACGCCCCCAGTAGTTGATGACGATTCTGCAATCTTTCCAAACCAAGAGAGTTTATTGCGCTTAACAGAATCAGAAATAGACGTTAAAGGAAGACATATAGAAATGTCTCAAATGGGTTCTGATGGATTAGAGTATCCAGCATATATGAGTTTCTTATCAGCATCAAAGATTCCATATACAATGGAATTTCCAGATCAAGAGTGGATGTATATGATCCAAAATATAGATTTCCCAATTGAACTAAGTGTTCGCACTGAAAATATTAACCATCGCAAAGCTCTATCTAAACTAAATAAAAAGAAAAAAGATTTAGAAGATCAAGAAGCACATGCAAGGGAAAATGCACAAACTGTTGGGCTAAACGTGTATGAAGGTGTTCAAGAAGCTACTGAATTACAAGCACTTATACAAAAGACACGTATGCCATTAGTTAAAACTTCGGTATCTTTCTGTATATGTGCTGAAGATTTAGATACAATGCGTCGAAATACCAATTCACTTATTTCTATTTATAGAGAGATGATGATTGAACTAGTAAGGCCGTATGGAGATCAGTTCCTGCTGTTTAATGAATTTATCCCTGGTGCTAGAAGGTATGTAAATGATTATATACACTTTATGGAGCCTGGAGTGCTTGCAGCCGGTATGTTTGGTGCAACACAAGATTTAGGTGATAATATCGGATTTTATATAGGTACAACTGGTATTTTAAACAAAGCAGTTTATATGACACCTTCTCTCGCAGCGACAAATACCGTTGCAAATCAAAAAACGAGTGCACTTTCAGTTGCAGTAACAGGAAGTACTGGTTCTGGTAAATCATTTGGAACAAACTTAATTGTTTACCTAGCGGTACTAGGAGGAGCCCAAACACTGATTGTCGATCCAAAAGGTGAGAGGGGGAACTGGACAGAAGATTTACACGGCTTAGAAGGTAAGGTAAATGTAATTACACTAGGGACTGATAGACGAGATGAAGGGAAACTAGACCCATTTATCATTTATAAACATAGTCGGAAAGATGCAATTGAGTTAGCAATGACAATTCTTACTTTCATTACAGGTATTAAACCAGATAACTCGGAAAAATTCCCGCGCTTAGCTTCAGCTGTAGAATTCGTAGCAGGAATGGAAGAACCGTGCTTAACAGCTGTATCTCAATACCTTGAAGATAGTGAGGATAAAGTGGATCAACAATTAGCCGCTCATATTCAAGCTTTTGAGAATTTATCCTTTGCACACTTAATCTTTGGGGATGGAACAAATAGAGATATTGAACTTGACACGGCAGTAAATATCATACAAATTCAGCATCTTGACATGCCAGACATTCAAAAAGATCCGAAAGATTATACCCTACAAGAAAACTTATCGGTTAGTATGTTGATGTCTCTATCTTCTTTTGCAAGAAAATTCTTTCAAAAGGATCCTACTAAATTCAAAATTGTTCTATTAGATGAAGCATGGGCAATCATGGGGACTTCTCAAGGGCGAGAGTTAGCTCGTAAGCTAGTTCGTGAAGGTCGTGCCTTAAACTCTGCAGTATACTTTGCAACTCAAAGTGCAAGTGACCTTGGAGATGAGACATTTAAGAATAATATCGGTATGAAGTTCTCATTCCGTAATACCGACAGTAAAGAGATTTCTTCAATCTTAGATTTCTTTGGATTACCTGATAATGAAGAAAATCATGCGATTATTACTAATTTAGAAACAGGACAATGTTTATTCCAAGATATCCAAGGAAGAACAGGTGTTGTCACAATGGATGTAGTGTTTAAAGATTTATACGATGCATTTGATACTAGACCAAATGCAAGGAAGAATTATAGAAAGTCAAATGATGATGAAAAGCAGGAAGTTAATGCAACCTTTGTCGAAGAAGGGGGAGAAAAAATAAACGTAGGAGTGAGTTAACATGGTAAAAACTAAACTAAAAAAATTAATGCTATCTAGTCTATGTGCTGGCGCTCTAATTCTGAGTGCTGCATGTGGAAATAGCGAAACAAATGTAGGGGAAGAAAAAGATAAACAGGGGCACACTCCAAGGGAAATGATGCTTGATTTTGTAAAGGCCGACTTACAACATGATTATAAAACAATACGTAAATTAGTTGTCGATGGGGAGAAAAATAAAATATTGGACCCTAATAAAGGACCTCAAAATAATTTATCTTACAAAGATTACACTGTAAAAGAATATGTGGTAGATAAGGACACAATTATGTATAACTTTATTTCAAAGAAGCCCCCTAAGAATATCGATAAAGCAGTGAAATGGGTAAGAGTAGTTCGTACAGAAGATGGGTTCAAAGTTCGAAGCTATACCGGACCTGAACGAAATGAAATTGATGAAGTAGCAAATACTAAACCGACAAATGAGTTTAGTTCCAAAGATTAATGGTTTTCCCATAAAAGGGGGAGTAACATGTAATGAAAAAGTTTATTACCCTATTGTTATTAATTTGTACTTTGCTTTTAGCATTTAATTTACTTTTTAAAGCTGCTCCAGTATATGCAGAGGAAGAACCCAGACCTTCTCTTATAGACGATATCATTCCAAAGAATAAGGAAAAATTAAAATATGAAGAATATCCTGCAAGTAGTTATGGAATTGACATCTATACACCAGAAGGTGGATTTGGTGAATCTCTTAAGTTTTGGAAATGGGGAGACAAAGTAAAAGAACAAATGGTTGCAGTGTTATTTAGTCTTGTAAGTATTGGATGGACCATTAATCTTGCAGTTAGTACTTTTGTTACAAGTATGGTCGGCCAATCTATGAGTCTCAATATTGTAGCTGATGTAGGAGATAAATTAGGCGATGTAATATCTAAAGCAGCGGGGTTCAATGGTTCTTGGGGTAATGGAATATATAGTGAATTAATTGGACTCATGTTAGCTTTATTAGCCTGCTGGGTTATCTGGGTAGGTTTTGTACAACGACGCCAGTCAGAGATGCTAGGAGGATTGTTAAAGACATTAGGTATTTTAGTTTTCACTTTAGCTTTTTTCGCAAATTCAAGTTATATTATCAAAGGATTGAACACTTTCTCTGAACAAGTAAATAAAACTGTTCTTGATTCCACTCAAAGTATTAGTGGAGCAAGTCAAGGATATTCAAGCGGTGTCGATTCCATTACTGATTTAACACACACTCTATTAATAAAACAACCTTATACATTACTGCAGTTTGGTACAACAGATATGAAGAAAATTGGTGATGAAAGAATTAAGAAAATGTTAACAACAACAGGAGCAGATGAAAGGCAGGATCTATTAAAAGAGGAAGTTGAACAGAAGAAAAATACAATATTAACTTTGGATGCTACTTTTGAGCGTGGCGCGTTAGTATTACTACTTTTCTTAATCAATGGACCATTGTGGGTTGTCTTAGGCTTGTGTAGTATGGCGATGTTATTTTATCAATTGATGTTTATCATCGTAGCGCTAATGTCACCAGTAATGTTATTGATGGCTTTAGTACCTGCATGGACTGGGACAGCTAAGAGATTTTTATCTGAATTGTTTCGAACGCTACTTATGAAAGTTGCAATTGGTTTTCTTATAACTCTAATGTTTTGGGTTTCTTCAATCTTATTTAGCGCAACAGATAAGTATGGTTATTTAGTAGTTGCCGCATTACAAGTACTTTCATTCTTAGGTGTTTGGTTATACCGTAAAACAATTTTCGATGCTATTACTACAGTACCAGCAAGTGCCGGAGCTGCACGCGCATCAGATGCCATGAGTAATATTAGGCAGAAATATCGTGATGTTAGACGTGGATCTAAGACAGTTGGAAGAGGTGTAGCAGTAGCTGGCGCCGCGGGTCTTGCAAGTGCTGCGGTGGCAGGAAAAGTGGGGAAATCAGGCTACAGTAAGTTTAAACAGTTGAAAGAAAACTATGCAGATAGAAAAGAAAAAGTAGCAGATGGTAAACGCAAGGAAAAAGAAAAAATGCAAGCAGAAAAAGAACAAAATATAAATCAAATGAAAAATGAAGAAAATTTAGGTGTTCGCGATAGAAAAGGAAATCAGGAGCAAGAAAGGGTTAAGGAAGAAGTAGCCGCAACTAAAGAGAATCCAGAATTAGCAGTACGAGGGAATCATGAAGGTAATGACCTTGAAATGCAACAAGCAGAGCTAAAAGGTAAAGAAGAGGATGTAAAAGCGGACGTTAAACCAGTAGCGCAATCAAATGAGGAATTAAATAATAAAGAAGAAGATGTAAAAACTCAAGTTAGACCAGTAGCAAGTCAAAATAATGGTGGACTTGAGAATAAACAAGCAGATGTAAAAGCAGAAGCAAAACCAGCAGCAACGATTAAAACACCAACAGGTCAAACCAAGCCAGTCACAACACCACAGTCGGGAACAATACCATTACAATCGAATCCGATAGAGAGTAAGCCAATTATAACACCACAGTCAGGAACAACACCATTGCCAGCAGATCCGATAGAGAGTAAGCCAATTATAACACCACAGTCAGGAACAACACCATTGCCAGCAGATCCGTTAGAGAGTAAGCCAATTATAACACTACAGTCAGGAACAACACCATTGCCAGCAAATCCGATAGAGAGCAAGCCAACCATAACATCACAGTCAGGAACAACACCAGCGAATCCAATTCAAAGTAAACCAGTTACTACTTCACATGTAAGTACTCCACAAAAACAAGTAGAGGTAAAACCGGTTAATCCACAACAAATTAAGAATGTTCCTAAAGAGAATAATCAGCAACATGTAAAAGATGGAGCGGCAATTAAAAAAGTTGAAACGAAAGCACAAACACAACAAGAAGCTTTAAAAAATGTAAAAGCAAAAGAAACGATAAAACCAAAATAATTCAGCTCGTGAGGGAGGGTTTATACATTGAGTGCGGAACCAAATCGCGACTTTGAAAATGAACATCATCCTGAAGCTGAACTAGGGAATGCTAAGCCTGCCTTGAAAAAGGCAGGCCATTCTTTAGGAAAGGCGGCTGGAAAAGGATCCAAAATAGCGGGTAAAGCAGTTGCACAAGTTGGTAAGAAAGTAGCGGTTAAGGTAGCTCAAAAGGCAGCTACAGTTGCTTTTGCAAAGCCATTATTAATAATAGCCGGTGTTATTCTGGCTGTTGTTGCAGGTTTAGGTATAGTGATATTTTTATTAACTGCTAGTATGAGTGAAGATGAAGTCAGTCCTGGAGGAATTGGTGGTCCTTTTGCCCCAGGTACAGCAAGTGTTAGTCCTGAAGTAATGAGATGGGAGCCATTGGTAAGGAAATATGCGGCACAGCATGGTATTGAAGCAATGACTCCTTTAATTCTTGCTCTTATCCAACAAGAAAGTTCTGGAACACAATTAGATGTAATGCAAAGCTCGGAATCACAGGGGCATCCTCCAGGGTATTTTACTGATCCAGAGGAAAGTATAAAATATGGTTTAATGCATTTTGCTGATTGTCATAAAAAATCCAATGGTGATCAAAATATTACATTACAATGTTATAACTATGGAACTGGCTACGCTAACTATGCAGTTTCGAAAGGTGGATATACTCATGAGAATGCAAGGGCATTTTCTGCAGAGCAATCAGCTAAAAATGGTTATAAATGTGGTTCGTGGAGAAGTGCTGAGGCTGTAGCTAATAATTGGTGCTATGGTGATCCCGATTATGTCCCACATATTATGAGATACTATCAACCTGGTCAAACCCCTGGTGGTTCTGGAGGAATTGCTGGTGGTAGTGTTTTAGGTGATGATGTATTCCAAGCAATTATGGCAGAAGCACTAAAGTATCAAGGATGGCCATATGTTTTTGGAGGGCGAACACCAAATACATCATTTGACTGTAGTGGAATTGTTGAGTATACCTATTCAAGGGTTGGTATTAATTTATTTGGTACTGCACAAACCCAATGGGATAAAACCCAACGTGTAACAGATCCTAAGCCAGGGGATTTAGTATTTTTCCATAGCACTTATGCTACAAGTAACTACATTACGCATGTTGGCATTTATGTAGGAAATAATACAATGTATCATGCTGGCGATCCGATTGGCTATGCTGATTTAAGTAAACCATATTTTCAACAGCATTTTGCAGGGTATGGTCGTGTAGTTAGATAATAATGCATGTAACACACCTAGCAACTTATGAAACTGCGAAAAGGAGGTAAATCATGAAGAAAATCAACATTATAATAGCAATTTTATTAATAGCTAGTGTAGGTTTTTTAATAAAATATCAATCTGATAACGAAAAACTTAAAACTGATAATATAAAATTAACGAAAAAAGTGGAAAAGGTGGAGGCACAATACATCGATACGAAAAAGGAATTGTCAGCTCTAAAGAGTAATAATCAACAACAAGTAAAAGAAGCTGCAGAACGATTTCTTAAAGCTTTCCGTACTTATGATACAGGTAAAGGCGAATCTTACCTTGCTAATATCGATGCATATATAACACCAAATGCAAAGAAAGAATTAACACCACCAGGTGGACCAACGCAATCTGCTCCTGGAACTGGAGATGAGAAAGAAAAGAAGAAAGTTTCATTTCAATCTGAATACACAGGTGGCGAGTTATATTATGCATTTTTGGATACCACCAAAGCAAATGTATTAGCAAAAGTGAAAAGTAAAATTACAGTTAATGGTGTTTCATCTGATAATATGTCATTAATGCAAATAAACCTTATCTATGATGGAAATAAGAAATTATGGCTTGTCGACAAGCTTATACCTTTAGCAGATTTAAAAGATCGTATGCCTTAGGATTTGTACACACTTAACATGTAGATTACTAAAAAAGTGCCTCTTTTTATTTTTAATGAGAGGGGCCTTTTGGGAATTTTGTAAACTTACAATAGGGTCGTGAAGTAATTACTAATGTATGGGGGTTTTATCTCTTCAATTATGTAGATAATATCTGATGTGGCAGGCCCCCATCGTTATCAAGCTAAGCCCATACAACGTTAATTATAGTAGAGGTTGTTTCTTTTTTTAAAGCTACGTGTAGGGAATTTAAAGATTTGCATACGAAATAAACCCTAATGGGTTTCAATTTTTTGATTTAAGCCGCTTGATTATCAGACATAGTACAATTGTAAACGACACCTAATATATCAAAGACTATTTGCTTCTCATATCGATGAGATTTTTGCCTGTTTTGCTGTAGGAGGTTGAACAGGTGAATTAGGATCTTTGATAGCACTTGGGTGTCTTTCTGTATAGATTGGAAAAGAAGAAAGTAATCTTTAATCATATATATGGCCTTATATTCACTTAGTTCTCGTTTTTTTCATAAGAAGTAATTGCCGCATTTGAAACATAGTAGAAGAGCAAGAATAGAATGGCAATCAGTTACCGATACAAATGGCATTCCAATCGTTGGTTCCATTATAACGAAGTTTTTTGATAAAAATACACAAAAACCCCGAATCATGGTTTTTTTTTAGTGTCCATGATTTATGGATACAGTTCAAAGGATTAAGGATCTTTTATAATACGATGCCAACAAGCAATATAGAAGATTGTTGAAGAGAATATAGATAGAAGAGGCACGTCACCTACCAAATATCTAGTATGGTACCTCATGAATCCTTATTTTATAAATCATTTCCTCCCTTTTTACAGGAGGCTGAGTGGGGAACTTATGGTTCTGTTGCAGAATTTAAGCTCAATTTTAAAAACCTTGCAACAGAACCATTCTTAGCGTGAAGGTTTTTAAAAAATGCTGGTAATACTCCTTGTACCCTACAGTTACTTTAAGAGTTTTGCGTTTGAAACCCTAGTCTTATGTATAGAACACTATTAAACATAACACATTACTTTACAAAGAAAATATTGAGTTATCCTCATTTTAGGATTATTGTATATTTATACCAATTAAAGAAGCGAGGAATAATTATCAAATTATCTACTATGGAAAATAATGAAAAAAAAACAATGAATACAGGATTATTGAAAATAAAACAAAATAAAACCAAGTTTATAAGTAATGCTTCCTTAATTAAAGGATTGGACTATCCCATAGTTTGTACTGCTGCACATTGTGTCTTTGACTGGTATAAACAATTATCTGCAAATGAAGTAACCTTTATAACGAATGATAATAAAGAATATGAAATTGAAGAAATCTACATTAGTACTGAGTGGGTTGATAATGGAATAGTAGACTATGACACTGCCTTTTTGACATTAAGGGAACCTCCTGTAGAAATGGACAATTTAATCAAACCTATATTTAATAACTCATCAAAAAAACAGAATGCATTAGTACCTTACATAAGTAAAAAGTTCCTCAGAAAGAAAAAAGTCGAGGTAATAAGAAATATTACTTTTGAAGACCATATATATAATTCAACATTGTTAGGTTTAAAAGGAAAGTTGGGCGTGGGCAGTTCAGGAAGTCCTTGGATAATGAAAATGAATAATGAATATTTTCAATTTTCTAATACGAGTTTGTCATTTAATAGTGTTAAAGATATAATTTGGGGACCTTATTGGGGAGAACATATAGAAAATTTATTTCTACAAGCAAATAAAAAGGTTAGTAACTTAGAAAATATAAATATTTATAAACTATGAATATTTATAAACTATATAAGCCCTCTTTAAAAATTGATGTATCCGCATGTTGAATAAGGTTGCCAATTAAGGTGATACAGTAAAATTGGTACACAGTATAGAAAGGTGGTGATATCTATGTCTAGATTTGATGTTTTATCATTGCAAAGTTTAAAAAAACATAAAAATAATGATAAGCCCATTGGTTCAAATGTTAGTGTTAATTGTAAAACCCAAAGTGGTTTAAGCCTTTTTTTCTGTGTTAGTCCTAAATAATAATTTAAATACATAAGCACAAATCAATTTAGTTAATTTGTGCTTATGTATTATATAGGGGGGTTCTAATGGATAATAGGTATATAAAGTATATAAATAAAAATCCTTACTATAGTGTTGCTGATGAAATTAGTCAAGGGTTATTAAACGTAGACTATCCATTTGATAATTATGTATTAATTGATGGTGAGCATTGGACAAACCTAATGCCTAAAAGTGCAAGACTCCCTAAACAAGGATGGAAAATTCATGTTAGTACGGATATCAGAGAATCGCAAAAAACTTTAGATATTGTTTCCAAGTTAATGATAGAAAGAAACATATCGTTTAAATATGTCCGAAGTAATAAGGAGCTAGTACTGAAGGATTCTAAATACGGAGATAGAGGTTCGTCAGGGAAGTTTATAACTATATATCCTGAAAATGATGATCAATTTATTGATTTATTGAGGTTATTAGAAAGCAACTTAGCCCATTTAAAACCTGGCCCTTATATATTGAATGACAAAAGATGGTATAACTCTAATATATATTTTAGATATGGTGCTTTCATGTCTAGGTATGTATATATAGATGGCGAGAAAGTTGATGCTATAGAAAATTTAGAAGGTGAACTTATTGAAGATAAAAGAGTTCCTTACTATTACTTACCTAATTTTGTAGAAGAGCCAATAGAAATTAGAAAAATGGATGAAGAGTTGAATCAAGTTGACACCTCATCTCCTCTAGATAATTTTGATATAAATGAAGCATTGCATTTTAGTAATGGTGGTGGCGTTTATATCTGTAAAAATAAAAGTAATAATATGAAAGTCATTTTAAAAGAAGGAAGGCCTCATGCTGCAGTAGACGCTCAAGGGCAGGATGCCTTTTCTAGAATTGTTAATGAAAGCGAGATATTAGATAAATTAGAAAAGGCACAATACCCAGTTAAAAAAATAAGTTCTTTCCGTGCCTGGGAACATTATTTTATAGAAGAAGAGTATATTGAAGGTGATTCTTTATCTGAATGGCTAGTGAAGAACTACCCTTTTAGTTCTAATATAAAAAACGAATCTTATACAAAATCTTGTATAAATATCATCAATCAACTAATTGAGTCTATACACGAACTTCATAGAAATGATATAGGTATGGGGGACTTACAACCTGCTAATATCATAATTACACCAGAAGAGAAAATTAGATTAATTGATTTTGAAACTGCAAGTTCAACAAGCGATTCTCTTTCTGGATTAATGACTCCCGGTTTCATAGGGAATCAAGAAATGAATAAAGAACAAAGTGATTGGTTTGCATTATTAAGGATAGCAAAACAGCTATTTGTACCAATTGGTTGTGTCCAAGATATATCCTGGAATATGGACACTATTCATAGTAATTGGATTCGAGTTGTATTTGGAGAAAAAGCAAATACAATAATTGAACGTATTGAGTCATTATGTGAATTTTACGGATCACGTCCTATGGAAGAATTACTGACTACAAATGGACAAATGAAACAAAAATTTGACCTATCAGCCATGAAATTAAAATTGCGTAATTCTATTTTAAAGGACGTTAAAAATGAAGAGAGGCTATTACCTGGAGACATTCGGCAATATGAAATGGAGACAGGCATGCTAAATGTGTTAACCGGTGGTTTTGGTGTTGCAATGGCATTACATAGAACTGGAGGAATAAATCAGAAAGCAAAAGATTGGGTTGAAAATCAAGATGTTAATAAACTTATTCAATTAGAAAATGGTTTATTCACCGGTAATATGGGGATAGCATCGGTTTTATGGGAACTAGGTTATCAGGAGAAAGCAAAGGCTCTATTCGACACGTTTATTGATTTTAAACACATTGAAGATATTTCTTTTGCAACAGGTTTAAGTGGAATTGGATTTGCATACTTAGGATTTAGTTACGAAGTCAATGATCCTAAATATTTAAATATTTGTCTCTATATCGGAGAATTATTAATAAACAAGTTGAATGCTGATGCACCAATTATTACTTATGATTACGATGTTGTTGATAAAGGGGTTATGACCAGTTGGGCTGGGGTTTCCCTGTATTTTACTGCACTGTATAAAAAAACAAACGATAATAAATGGTTAGTATTATCAGAACAGGCATTGGAAAAGGAAATGAAACTAGGGATATTCGATGATACTGGCTTGTATCAAATTGATGATGATTTTAGGATATTACCTTATCTTGCCGGTGGGGGAAGTGGTTTAGCTTTACCGATTGTTGAATTAGAGATAAATGCAAAATTGAAGAAATGGAATAAAGAAATTGAGGGTATTAGTAAAATATCAAAAAGTAAATGCTTTTATAATGCTGGATTATTTCAAGGAACTACGGGCATTTTAGCTGTTGCAAATTTATTAGAGTTATATACCCAAAAAAGTAGTTTGGTTAATTCGGCATTATTTACACTTAATTTACACTTATTAGAGGATGCTGATTGTATATTTGTTCCTGGTGATTCGTGTTTTAGAATTTCTGGTGATATCATGTCTGGCTCTTCTGGTTTATTGTTAACGATAAATGATATTTTAGAAAGTAAGAACCATTCATGGATACCCATACTCAATTTAGAAAAAGTATTTAGTTCTTCAACTTTTACAGAAGAAAGTTTACAAAATATAGTTGAACCCCTTTCTTCTATCGTAAGATGACCCTTCAACCATAAGGATACTGAGATTTATAAACGATATAGTCCAAAGAAAAACATCAGATTTACTTTAGGAATTATTTACACGGATAGGGAAATTACTTTATATAAAAGGGGGTGATAAAAATGAAAGATGTTCTTGCATTACAAAAAATGAATAAAACAAAACAAAAGGGTAAGGGCCAAAATCCAGCAAAATCAAGCATAAGTCTGGGGTGTTCCCCATCAAGTAATACTAGCTGGTTCTTTTGCTAGGTATTAAAATATCAAATATAGAAAGAACGGAGGGGTATTAAATGAATAAAGTACTATCTTTACAAAAAGAATCTATTTCTAAAGATGTTCAATTGAAGGCGAAATCTTCTAAAAGTGTTCAATGTAAAACAAGTAGTAATGCAAGCTGGTTCTTCTGCTAAGCATTAAAACATCAAATATAGAAAGAACGGAGGGATATTAAATGAATAAGGTACTATCTTTACAAAAAGAATCTATTTCTAAAGATGTTCAATTGAAGGCGAAATCTTCTAAAAGTGTTCAATGTAAAACAAGTAGCAATGCAAGCTGGTTCTTCTGCTAAGCATTAAAACACCAAATATAGAAAGAACGGAGGGGTATTAAATGAATAAAGTACTATCTTTACAAAAAGAATCTATTTCTAAAGATGTTCAACTGAAGGCGAAATCCTCTAAAAGTGTTCAATGTAAAACAAGTAGCAATGCAAGCTGGTTCTTCTGCTAAACTTTAAATACTTGTTTCTCCATAAAGACAATAGAGTTTGATCAATCAAACTTTATTGTCTTAATTTAATGAGGTGAATATAAATGAATGCATATAAAGTGCTCCTTCTAGCAATTAACGATAGAAGAAAAAAGTTACTTCTAAGTACGATAATAATTGTATCAATTTTATTTACAGTAGCATCCCTAGTATTCCCGCTTTTAGTGAAAGATATCGTTGATGAATTTTCAGTTAATAAGATCAGTCTATGGATGATTGGTGGGTTGGTATTATTTCTAATAGCAAAGTCTATAATTGAATCAGTAAATCAGTATATAATAGCGAAATTTGGTAACATGATAATTCGTGATTTACAAAAAAATATATATACTAAGATGCTCCATTTTAAAGTTGACTTTTTTGATGAGCACCATAGTGGGGAATTGTCCAGTAGAATTGTTAATGATACGGAAATTATAAAGGATCTAATAACATACCACATCCCTAAATTAGTTACGGGTGTTATTATGATACTTGGTGGATTAACATTAACAATTATTTTAGATTGGAAATTAACAATTGTTATACTAATAATCTCCCCATTTATATTTGGTATCATCTTTCCTCTTATGAGAAAGACGGAACAAACGGGGGATAGACAACAAAAGGAAATTTCTGTTTTTATTGCAAAAACTCAAGAGACTTTTAAAAATATAAAAATGGTGAAGGCTTCTACAGCAGAAAAGCATGAAAAGTCAATAATGTATAAGTGTATTGACAGGCTGTATAATGCAAACTTATATGAAAGTAAAATTTTCGCCATGGTAGCACCTTTAGTGAGCCTTTTACTTATTCTAGGTTTATTAATAGTGGTGGGGTATGGAGCTTATAGAATATCGGTAGGAACGTTATCTATCAGTACATTAATTGCGTTCGTTATTTATGCATTTCAAATGATGACCCCAATGAGCTCAATTAGTGGATTTATTGGAGAGTACCACAAAGCAAACGGTGCTATCAAGAGTTTAAATACTATAATGAATAATAATGAAATTGAACAAACTAGCAATACTAAATATGCATTTCAAAACGAGGTATCCTTTAAACAAGTTAACTTTGGATATAAAGATAACTTGATTCTAAAAAATATTACTTTCAATATAAAACGTGGAGAAGCTTTAACTATTGTTGGGCCGTCTGGATCCGGAAAAACAACTTTAATTAACTTATTGGAGAAGTTTTACTTTCCAACAAATGGTGAAATAACGATAGACAATGTAAATATCAATCAATTGAATACTTATGAATTGCGAAAAAACATAGGTATAGTAAGTCAAGGTTCCTCATTAATTAGTGGTACTATTTTGGAAAATTTGCTGTATGGTCTTGATGAAAAGTATATTGATGAATCTAATATAAGAGAAGCTTTAAGATATGCAAATTTAGAAGAATTTGTTGAAAAGCAAAAAGATAAACTTGATACGAACATAGGCGAGAGTGGTGATAAATTATCAGGGGGGGAAAAACAAAGGTTGAATATAGCTAGATTATTCTTAAAAAACCCGGATATAATTTTGTTAGATGAACCTACATCTAATCTAGATATAGAATCCAGAAATTTAGTCTTAGAGTCTATAAAGACACTTACAAAGGGGAAGACAGTAATTAAAGTAACTCATAATTTAGAAGAAGTAAAACCGGATGATAATATATTATTCCTTGAAGATGGAGAGATTGTATGCAAAGGCTCACATGAAAGAGTTAGTGAAATAAATAATAGATATAAAGAGTTTATATCTATGGTAATGTAATAAGTGGTTCTAGTATGGAAAACCAATATGTATTTAAATAGAAACAGCATCAGACTGATAGTGTTTTTACTTGAATAAGTTTTGATTTTCCATACCCCTCACGTTCTTTTTTTAGTACGAATATTAGTATGCCTAATGTTCAAAGATTTGTTATATGTTTCTTAGAATTCTCTTTTAAGTAAGAAAACGAAGATGATTCGTTTTCTTACTTAAAAGGGAATTCTTGACTTATTTTCCATTTTAATATAAACTATTATTAGAATATTTCGATTAGAAATAATTAAAAATGCTGGTGATAAAGTATGAATGCTCAGTTTAAAAAAGGCGTACTTGAGTTAATAGTCTTATTGATAATAAATAAAAGGGATGAATATGGATATGCATTAGTAAAAAAAATATCGAGTAAAATTGTCATATCTGAAGGCACTGTTTATCCAATATTAAGAAGACTAGTCAAAGAAAAACATCTAACTACCTATCATCAAGAATCAACAGAAGGACCATTTAGAAAATACTACACAATCACAAAGGATGGGGTTGATAAACTTGAAGATTTGAAATTTGAATGGAATGAGTTTTTCCTAATAATTAATCGCTTTATCGAGGAGAATGATAAACTTGAACCAGAAGAATTTTTTGAAAATACTCAAAAATAGTTTGAAGTTTATGCCTGAAAAAGAAAAAAAGGATATAATAGCTGAATATCTTATTCACTTTACTGAGGGAAAACATACAAATAAAAGTGAAGAGGAAATCTCTAAAGAATTAGGAAATCCTGTAGAGATTGCTAAAGAATTAAATGCAATTTATTCTATTAAGAAGGTTGACGAGCATAAAAATATTAAAAATATGCTTACAGCAATGTTGTCAATTATGGGATTAAGTTTAATAAATTGTATTATTATTATAGTGAGTTTAATTACACTGGTAATATTGACACCATTTATATTAGCTTATATCATCAGTGTCCCTATCATGATTCTGTCTCCATTGATTTTAATTATAATGGGATTTGTTAATGGATTTAGTACAATTGGAGTTGGAGAAGTTTTCGATTCTATAAAAGGGGTTATCGTGGGTTCTATTTTAGCATTCCTAGGGTATTATATTGGGAAGTCTTTTTTTAGACTATTCATTAAATACTTGAGATGGAATATGTTAATTGCCAGGGGGAATAAACTATGATGAGAAAGATTTTTTATAGCGCCTTTATTCTTTTTATATTAAGCGCATGTTCACAAAAGGAAAATGAAAATGTTGATACTACAAAAGATGAAATGCCTCCTATGCAAAACGTAGAGATTTCTAGTAATATTTTTACCTCTGAAAAACAAAATAGAATAATAGACGAAGAAGAAATAAAATCAAGTATAAAAACATACTTGGATAGCTATGAAGAGTTATCTAATGCTAGTGAACCATTTCAAGAGATTATAGACGAAGAAAAAAAATTGCAAGGAAATGAATTAGAGAAATTAGGCCAAATTTACAAGCTTCTAAAAGAAAATGATAAAAATTTTTCTAACTATATTTTAAATAATACATTGCCCGAAAGCTATCAAGAAGAATCTAAAAGAATTAGCCAGTACATCACAGCTTTAAATGAGACCCTTTATAAACTAGATGAAAGACTTGATCATTTTATAGATGACGTAAGTAACGGAGATCTTCCAAAGAAACCAATAATTGATCAAGTCGATGTAGTGAATGGAAGAGAGCAGAAAAAAATAGAAAATTTCCTTAATAAGAACAATATTGATACTAAAGCATTTGGAGGGTAATGTTATTTAGTTCAAGAACTTATAGGGAGCACGCGACCCAAAAAAGAAAATTGTATGTTAAGGAATATTTTTATATGAAAAATATATTCAAAGTTACTTTACTAAAATCTTCAATTGTTATAAAAGTTTTATCTCTCTACAATATCGAAAGTAAAACAAAGGAAGGCTTTCTGTATTTTAAATGTTAGCGACTGGAAGAGGGGAGATGAAAAAAAAACACCTCCATTGAATTTGCATATTTAGTATGTGAATTCAGGAGGTGTTTTTTTTCATGTACCAATATTCGGGTTCACCTCATATTGGTAGGTTTTTTTGTTTATTACCTTATATTTTATAAGTTTTTTTCTAGCCAAGTAGGGGTACCACCCCATTGCTATCAAGCTAAGAAAATGCAACTACCCCCAGAACAAGATTTTTTGCTAATTTGTAATGAAAAAGCTCATTTTTTCGTTTTGGGGTGGATTTGTTTTCTTAAGTTGATGGGCATGTAAGGTGATCCCTTATATTCAAAAAGAAGAAAAACTGAACGTAAAACATCTCACCAGTATTAAACTTACGGATGGCGTCGTCGGTAGGGTTTTGGAAGCAACGGATGGTTTTGTTGTCGTATGTGGGAATGAAAAAAGAATTTTTGATGTATTAATATTTAAAACTATGGAAGATGTAGAGAAATATGAACAAAGTTTGGCGCTATGATTAATACCTACTGACCCCCCTCACAGTATACATTGAATCTATTCTACATTACATAAACAAGCCCATCTATTTCCGGAGGTGGGCTATATCTTTATTACACAATACCAAAGTATACTCTATTTTTCTTGTAAACTTTATACAATTATACATATTTGTAAAAAAATACACTATATAAATATTACATGTAGTAAAATATATATTGTAGATACATTCTATAAAGCAGATTCTTTTGAAAGACGTAACATATTGATTTCAAATCTCTTGATATTTTGTGAACTAGCAATCTGGTGTATATAGACGATTCTGTTTTATAGGATGTGTTTACACGTATAACAAAGGGATAATACGGATAGGTTTATACTAAATGAACGTGGTTCAAGTCGGAGGAAGGCACCTTAGGGTGTCTTTTTTTTATGAAAAAATCCCCACACATTGTGAAGGGATTATCATGCTACGAATATATATAACTAATTATTTAATATATAACGAAGTGCGCCACGTATCTCTTGGATAGTTTATTGAAGTCTTTTGATATTCAAAAGTCCCTTCTTGATGATTTGATGCGTCCCATTTATATTCCCAACCTACAATAGGATTACCACCAATTTTTTTACATACATCGCATTTTTTAATAAAATGATATGGTTCATTTTATATAAAAATATTATAATATTAAATGATTTCATTGTAATCATACAATCAGGGAGGATACACCATGTTGAAACATAAGATTTTTACGAAGTTTAAAAACAGTATTTCGCTGCATATAGTCTATTGCTAGCTATGATTATGATGACTGGCTGCGAAGAAAAAGAAGATGCAGCGAATCATCGACATTTAATTTATTTATCCTTATATAAGGAAAATACATATAAAAAGGCGGGAGAAATTTGAAAAAATTCTTGATGAGTTTTTCTATTTTATTAATCGCAACCTTATTATTCGGTTGTAGTAACGAAACATTCGATAAAGCGGTAGAACAGGGAAAATTAGCACTGGCAAATAAGGAATATACAAATGCAAATGCTTCATTTGAAATTGCATTAAAAGAAAAAAAGGACGAGGAAGTTCAAACTTTGCAAAAGCAAGCATCCAAAATGGAAAAAGCGCTGATTGCAAAAGAAAAACTCGACATCGACAATGCAATTAAGTTATTCGACCAAGTTTCAACCATGAAAGACGGTTTAGAGACGGTGAAAAATGAGGCGAAGAAGGAGAAAGAAACACTCACTCAATATAAAGATAAACGTGAGAATTACAATAAAGAATTACAAACAGCTCAAGACCTTCTAAGCGAAAAGAAATTTGATGAATCAAAGGTAATATTGACAAAAGTACAACAAGAAACAACTTCAGATAAAATGTTCACGGAACAAAATCAAAAGGTAACGGAACAGTTAGAGAAGCTGGAAAAAGAGAAAAATGCAGCAGTGGAAGAAGAAAAACGACAAGAAGAGCAGAAAAAAGCAGCGGAGCAAAAGAAGCAACAACAAGCAAAAGAACAGCAAAAGCAAACCGCTCAAAGCAGCAAACAAAAGCTCTCTCCTACAGATGCAGAAAACAAAGTTAGAAAAACTTTAAACATTACCAACAATCCTAAAGTTTACTGCCAATACGAAGGCGTTGAAGGTGAAGAGTATGTCATACATGTATATCAAATTGTGTCAGACGAAGAAGGCGGACATACAGCAACTTATGGTTGGTTCAATGTGAATTCTAATACTGGTGAAGTTCATAAAATGTAATTTTAAATCAAAATGATTACATTTTTTATAGTGAAGTGGAAATCAGATGGGAGTCCAATACATATTATTAAAGTGGTTCAAGTCGGAGGAAGGCACCTTAGGGTGTCTTTTTTATTATTTTCCGAAAAGATATAGCTCAAAAACCCCTCATTTCTGAGGGGGAAATATAAAAAATAATTTAAATCAAAATACAAAATTAATTATATATAATTGCATTTGCATTAAATTCACTTAGTAATTACTTTTTAATTGACTAGTATGTGTTCCAAATAATATCTGCATATTTTCAAACATTAATTCATTTTTGTTAGTATACCAATAGTAACACTCTTTACCCTTATACACATAAAATATACGATTTACATCTTCTCTTGTAGTAGTGTCCCCAGTAAGTGACGAAGTTGTTGAATTGAATACTCCAGTCCCAATACCATCCATTCCATAACGAGATATTTCGTCTAAATTAATAGACCAGATACCCCCTTTTTTGGGAACAAAAAACAGCGCTTGCTTTGTTAAAACAAGAAATCCCCATTCTAAATTTGGATGGTATACCTCCATCTCTGCGAATCTTTCTTGATTATATTGATTGCATACTAATTCAACACACTTATTTTTTTCTTTCTTACACTTAAATATAAAGTACACAGGTGAACAAAATAATATGATGTAAGGTACAAACCCTAGAAAGTGTAAGCCGCAGTTTAAAATTAATGCCTGGGTAAAAGCAAATATACAAACTACAGCAATACAGCGAAACTTACGTCTCGAGTAGAATGGATTTTTCATATAAGCCTCCTCAATTTTTAGACATTACGATTTTAATTCATATATATAAAAATATCAATATTTATTATTAAATTTAAGATGGTTCAAGCCGGAGGAAGGCACCTTAGGGTGTTTTTTTTATTTACCTTCGACATAATATGACAACATGCGAATAAATAGCTTGCTATTATCATATAGAAATCTTACATTTATCTACATAATATTCTTATATTTTAAAGTTTTTAAATGTGAAAATTTCCGATGTAAATACATACCATTTAGGGAGATGGGGAAAATCATGAAAAAATTATTAGCTTCAGCAACAGCGGTAACACTATTAACAGTGGGGTACAGTTCTGCTGCATTTGCAGAAAAAAATCCAAACGACAAGGATTGCGGTCACTTTAAAAACAAACAGGAGGTTATGGAATTCTGGCACAGCAATGGATACAGTGCAACTAACGATCCTCATGACTTAGATCGTGACAATGATGGCTTACCTTGTGAAGTGAAAAAAGGGGACTACGATCAATTTGTAGCTAGCAAACAAACTACGAAAAAGGATGAAACAAAACCACAAGAACCAGTTAAACAGGAAGATACTAAAAAAGAACCTGTAAAACAAGAAAATAC
Organism: Bacillus sp. PSXD-155; assembly: GCF_049310765.1. NCBI lineage: Bacteria > Bacillati > Bacillota > Bacilli > Caryophanales > Bacillaceae > Bacillus > Bacillus sp. PSXD-155. Next base: position 41,721 of record NZ_JBMOWC010000024.1, read on the forward strand.
ACAACAAAACAACCAAGCAACTAACAATAAACAAGAGCAAACTAAACAAACAGCTGTAAAGAATGAAACAAAAAAACAAGGTGAAAAATTACCTAATACAGCATCAAACGGTGTTACGATGATGCTAGCAAGCGCTGCTTTAGTATTAGCAGGTTCAGTTCTTGTATTCCGTCGTAAAAAAACGAATGCCTAAACTAATACCTAAAAACGGCAGGAATATTCCTGTCGTTTTTAATGTGGAGTGATAAGTTTGAACAAACTTGTTTGGTTGGGAGCTTTATTAATTACTATCGGCTCTTTTACTTTTGTTTATTACTTTATAGATTGGTATGACGCAAGAAAAACTGTTGAAGCCTTAACAAGTACTGAAATTCAACAATATAAAGATATACAACCTGTTACTAATGATAAACAAGATGTCAAAAATGAAGCACATAAAGAACACTCCCAACATGTTCTACCAAATCAAGAACCTAATCTTACAAATACTAGTGAACCATTACCAGAATCACCAAAACAAATCCCAGCTTCTCAAGTTCAACATCAAATAGGAGAACAAATTGCCTACATGGTTATACCGAAAACTAAACAGAAATATCAAGTTTACTGGGGTGCTGATGCTAAAACTTTAAAAAAAGGAGTAGGAATGTTTGTTAGTGACATTACAACCACTCCTTCTGGAAATGGACATACTGTTTTAAGTGGACATCGTGATACGGTATTTACTAATTTAGGAGATTTACAAGAAAATGACTATATTTTAGTTGAGTATGATAAAAAAATATATACTTATCAAATTCAAAAACACTGGATTACAGATGCGAATGATCGTACCGTAATTATCGCAAGAGATAAACCAACATTAACACTAACTACATGTTATCCATTTAACTATATTGGGGATGCACCTGAGCGATACATCATTGAAGCATCTTTGGTTACTATTAATTGAGAGTGAGAGCTATTGCTCTCTTTTTTATTTTCGTCGACATGATACAACAAAACAGTTATTACTGGATTTGTTATGCTTGGAGGAGAAATTCTACATTCCCTATAATCGGAGGAAACAAATTATGCAAAACTCATTTTATACAAAGTGGTGGTTTTGGTTTATCATTGCCGTTGTCGTAATTGTTGTTGTTGGCGGAAAAAAAACTAAAGAAGAAGCTACAACAACTCCAATCGAACCCAAAAAAGAAACAAAACAAGAACAACCCAAACAAAATGTTCAAATTCAACCAGAAAAGAAGGAACAGCCTAAACAAGATATTCAAGCTCAACCAGAAAAGAAAGAACAACCTAAACAAGATGTTCAACAATCTGCATCGGGATTTACAAATCCTATAAAAAATATCGATAAAACAGCTGCTATGAATGCCGTCAAAGAAAAAGCAAAGAAAGACTTCCCAGATGATTACATGACACAGAATTATGTAGCAGATGAACAATCTAAGGCGTTTGATTATCTAAATGGTATTGAACTCAAATCTCAGGAAGAACTAAACGTTATGAAGAAAGTGATCAACGACTTCCCTAATGACTTCATGACTACTAAATATGTTTATGAAGAACAGATAAAGGCTATGAACAAACAGTAATAAGATACTATACTGTTCTTTTTTTCTAATTAAAGATATGGATAAATACGGTGAAACAATATTCGGATGGGGATCCAATACATATTATTAAAATTAAGATGGTTCAAGTCGGAGAAAGGCACCTTTGGGTGTCTTTTCTTTATGCATAAAAAAGCCTTATCTTCCTATAAAAAAGATAAGACCTTTATATACTACCTATTATCCGATTCATCAATTTTATTATAAACACATTTAGCTTCTCCAAAAAGATCGCCAGTGTCCTATTCTCCACCATAATACGCATACTTCCCAGGTGAACCATTATCTCGTATACTTGGATATGATTTTAGTTTATATTCATAAACCTAAACCATAAAAATATAACCAGATTACCATGATTAGAATTCCCATAACAGTAACTAATAGGAGTTTACCATCCGCACCTGTAATAACTTCTTTTAGATTTTCTTTTGCTTGTTGTTTCTTTTCTCCACTTGAAAAGAGATAAATAATGAAATAAGTAACCACTAAGAAGAATGAGAATATTATATCTATCATTACTTATGTACCTCCTAATATATATGTACCTTTAATTAACCAATAATTGCCTTATACATTATATCAGCTAGGGTACATAGAAGTATAACAAATTATTTTTATAATTTAATTTATTAATAGTAACGGCATTAATACAAGATAGTCCAAGTCAGAAGAAGGCACCTTAGGGTGTCTTTTTTTCTACCTATAAACGCTTAATTGTTATATAATAATATCATTGTATTTTAGGAGGAACATAAATGAATAAAAAACTAATCATTGGAATTATCGCTGTACTAGTAGCTATCATTGCTTCCGTAGCTATTTTTAAAGATTCCAAATCAGAAGATATGAAACCTAAGTATTCACAAAAAGATATGGATAAACTTATCGATCAACACTTTAATGAACAGCAAGAATTAAAAACACAAATCAAAGAGTTGAAATCTAAAGTAGACTCCTATGAAAAAGAGCAAACTAGGTCACTTCAAAAAACGACACAGCCGAGTCAAGAAACACCTAAACCGCAAGAACAACCAGAACAAGAACAAGAAAAGCCTAAAAGTGATCCGCCAACTACAACTGAGTATACTCTTCAACAATTAAAAGAGGCATTCCCAGTTGGCATGGAATTTAATCAATATGTAGAGAAGAAAAAAACGATGAATGTAGATCATCCTTTTAGTATTTCTCTAAAAAAGGGCAATGTTGGAAGTGTTATTCAAGCTAAAGATGGATTATTAGTAGTATGTGTTGATGGCAACAAAATATTTGACTTGAAAACATTCGGATCAACTAATGAAGTTAAAGCATATGAACAGAGTCTACGAGGAAAATAAAATACGGTTATTAAGCCGAGGAAGGCACCTTAGGGTGTCTTTTCTTTATGGAATTTACCTAATATAAATTATTTAATGACGAACGTTGCCCCCTTTCATATTCTTGTAGTTAAGATGCATAGCATGATATGATTTAAGTAAAGATAAATATGAAAAAAGCTCCTCAGTACGCCAATACTGAAAAGCTTTTATCATAACTATTTGTTTTCTTTTTGACTTAATTGAACAATTCCAATAACAACTAATAGCAATGTTCCAATTGCTATAACAGTGTCTGCATCCATTGTAGATTCACCACCCTTCAAGCCTTTCGTACGCCAATACGATGGGCTTGTTTCCATTATACAATACATATTTCTTTAAGGTTTTTTAAAAACATATGCCTATAAAAATCTTTTAAATTTTCTCATCAACTTCTTTAAATAATTACCTTTATCATAATGATTACAACAAAAAAATAAACTTTAAAAAATTTAAAAAGACGCCCGCCACTAGTGGCCGTTTTACTTTTGATGACGTGACCCCTAATATGTATCATTAATTTAAAGTGGTTCAACTCGTAAGGCACCTTAGTGTGTCTTTTTTTGCACATTTTCGACATAATATGACAATATAACGATTAATAGTTTGTTATCATAGTTCAGGTAATCTTACATTTTAGACACCGGAGGATACATATTATGAACAATAAACTATTACTCGCACTAACAAGCTGCGTTTTAATTATAGGATTGGCAGCATGCTCATCTAACGAAAACGCAAGTACAGCTAATGACTCTAAAGCTGAAGAGAAAATACAAAAAGAAGCAGAAAAAGCTAAGATGGCGGAAGAAAAGGCGAAGCAAGAAGAACAGCAACGTCAAGAAGCAGAAGTTAAAAAAGAGGAAGAAGAGAAAGCAAAACAAGAAGCAGAAGCTCAAAGACAGGCAGAAGAAAAAGCGAAGCAAGAACAAGCAGAAAGAGAAGAGAAAGAAGAACAACAACGTCAAGAGCAGGAACAAGCCCGTAAACAACAAGCGCAAAAGCAACGTGAAGTGAAGCAACAAAAGAAAGAAGAACCTGAACTTTGCGGTTCGCCAGAAGTTGGAATAACATGTGAACACGTTCAAAAAGAATGGGAAAATGAGCAAAAGATTGAAAAAGAACTTAAAGAAAGAGAAGAACGCCAGGAACGAGAAGGTTTGGAGTATGCAAAAAGGAAAGCACAATCATTTGAGGATAAAGAACGAGAAAAAATGAGTTGTGATGACGCGAGAAATGTCCTTGAACAATTAAAAAATGCCGAACAGAATCCGGCCATAAAAGAAAGTATTGTAAAGTACCAAGAAAAAGTAAATATGTGTAGCAAGTAATAAAATAATATTTGGATTGGCGTCCAATACATATTATTAAAATTAAAGTGGTTCAAGTCGGAGAAAGGCGTTTTAGGGTGTCTTTTTCATGTGAAAATGGACTCCTAAAACGCCTTAAATTAGTAAACTTCAATATTACTCTTTTTTATTAGTTTATTTTAACTTAATATATTAATATTATATTAAAAATTTAATATAATTATTTGCTAATTATACTAATTAGATAGAGAGGATACAATATTATGGGTTATAAATTTCGTAGAATTATCCAGTTTTCCCCGGGTGTGAAAATTAACTTTACATACACAGGTATGGAAGGGAACTCCATTCCACCTGAATCAAGAACAACAACTTATGTACCTGGAACTGGAATCTCGTATACACCACGAATAGCTGAGTCAAACAATTATTATATACAACGAGGATATCAAGGACCAAACACTTCCTATCCCACTATGGATGAACAAGATTACAATACGGTAAATGCATTTGAGCCAGTAAAAGAAACCCAAACTTACCTTGTTACTGCTTTTCGTAAAAAGGATAATCAAGTAAACTCCGTAGGTAGAAAACTAATGAAACCACTTTCCATAATTACAGGCGTTTTTGCGGGCCTATTCTTAATTATGATGCTTATTATACCTGCTCTAATCATGGCATTCTTTTCTTTCCTATGCTATAAAAATATAAAAACACCATTTGCAGTTGTATGCCCAGAATGTGATGCTGAGAATCTATTCATTTTTGAAGAAGAGAAGATCGCTTGTCGTAAATGTGAGAGTACTCTTATAATCCAAAAATAAATGGTTCTCAAATTAACGTCTCTTTATTAGTCAAAACAATATAAATCTAATTATAAATATAAATAGATAAAAAGAGGGATAAGTGAATATCATTATTAACTTTGAAGCGTTTAATCCAACTATAAACGACTTAGCTATCAAACTTGCTATGGTACTGTTTATACCGTTATTCTTAGCATTGATTGTCAAAGTGATACTTATGAAATTTATGAAAGAATCAATTGCTGGCAGATTAGCAAGTCTATCTTTGTTATTCTTTATGTACTATGTATTTAAATTTATTACAGCGTAAAAGGCACCTTTGGGTGTCTTTTTTCTGCATTAAAAATGCCTACCTATTTCCCTAGGTAGGCATTTTGTGACTTTGTATTTGCAAACGATGATATTATGACAAAACTCCTTAATCCCCAAACTCTCTGATCGTTCTTCTGCAATACGCTTAAAATGGTTCTATGTATACTAGTCTAAAGTACGAGCAGCTGCATAGAACGATCCAGAACCACCATTTCTGTGAGTAACTTTAAGCTTATATTTACCTTTTGAAAGAGTATTGTACGTATTTGTAAAACCCTTTCCTGCTGCTAACGATCCAGAACCAATAACATTACCTTTTGAGTCTTTTAAAGACCAGTCAAGTGTACCTTTAGTATTGTTTGTCATATGAACTCTCATATCCGCTTTTTTTACATGCTCGAACGATACTTCTCTTTCACCATTTATCAGGCTGAAATCATCTTTAAGTATTTGGGTACGTTGGACAATTGGTGCTGAATTTTTAGTATTATCTACACCTTCTGTACTTGCTGATGCTGCTCCAATCCCTCCAGTTAATACGATACCAGTTGCTAATGTTCCTACTACTAATTTCTTAAACATAATAAATCCCCCTTAAATATTTTTTATAACTTGCACCTTAAATGTATCACTTATATAAATTTTGTAAATATTTTCAATTTATATAAATATTTATTTAATTATTAACAATATTGGAATTGTATTTTATCAAATGGAAAATAGAGGGATTTATTGTGATATGTAATAATGCATGTTCATTCTGAAAAAAATCGTGATAAAATCTAAGCACCTGATCTATTTTTTCAGTTATCTTAGAAACCTTACTTCTTATTTACCCAAATGGGAGGCGCTTTATAGCGTCTTTTTTTTATTTTCAAAAGGCCATGCTCATTTAATCCATAAAAACATAAAGTAATTTGAATCCATTAAAATACATGAGTGACTCCTTATTTTTCTCCTACTCTTTAAAGGAGGAATTATTATGGGCTTTGGTGGTAGCTGCGGTGGCGGCTGTGGCTTTGCAGGAGGATTTGCTTTATTAGTTGTATTGTTCATATTATTAATTATTGTTGGAGCTTCTTGCTTCTGCTAAAAAACTATTAGAAAAGGCACCCTTATATGGGAGCCTTTTCTTTATGTATATTATCTATTATCCGATTCATCAGTTTTATTATAAACACATTTAGCTTCTCCAAAAAGACCGCCAGTGTCCCATTCGCCACCATAATGAGCACACTTCAAAGGGGTACGATCGTTTCGCATACTTGGATGTGTATTTGGTTCATAGTCATTATTTACAATACTACCAACAATAAATATTCCTCCAATTACAAATACCACAGCGACGATTAAGAGTGTTTTTCCATTAGGACCGGTAATAATGTCGTTTACAACTTCTTTTGCTTCTTGCTGAGTTTCACCTTTTGAAAATAATGAAAGAATAATAGAGATTATAAATATGAAAAATAGCAAGATTATAAATTTTAGAAAATATTTCTAAAAAGCTTAGTTTCTTAGCTAAAAGTATCAATAATTCAAGTAGAAGTATTATTTTTGAACTTTATAAATATTGAACGAGGGAGAGGAGATATTTTTATGGATTCAAAAACTTATGAAAAGCTACAGGGACTACGTAGATATAAAGAGCCAATTCAAGCAGTATTGAGAACGGTTAAAAGACAAGATAAAGATGATCCAGATACTGAATATGCTGAGTTCGCCCTTGAAAACGGAAAGATTATAGGTATTTGTAAAAAAGAAGACTTCTCAGATTATTCTTTTAGAAGTATTACACAATTCACAGGTAATATTTTTAATGTAGTAATCACTCAGATGTCTGATGAACTGGATGTTAATAAAGTTCAGGTATCAGTAAAAGAAGCAAGTAGGAGATCGGTAGACGCTTTAATTCGTGAATTAATAGAATTGGAGCAGGATGAAAAATTGCAAGAGCCAACTTACGAAGCAGAAGTAACAGGGTACAACATGAACGCTCAGGTTCCTACTATATTTTTACGCATTAATGGTGCGGAATGCTTCATGAAATTACATGAATTAAACTATGGAAGGGTATATAAAAACGCTGTGGATCGCTATGCGCCTATTGGTGAACGCATCCCAGTTAAGGTTCTACAATTTAATCCGGAACAACGACTAATTCACGTTTCTAGGAAAGCGGCAGTGGAAAATCCTTATCAGTTGTTATCTGAATTAGCTGAAGGGGACACAATTGTAGGGCGAGTTGTAAATGTTGACCCGCGTTTTGGAGTTTTTGTTGAATTGGACCAAGGCTGCACAATTAAAGGAATTGTCCCTAAAACAATCGAACAGCCAGTATTGGATGAAGTAGTTAGTATGAGAATTGTGAATGTGGATGTAGAAAAAGAGAGAGGGTCGGGGGTTATCTTTAAGTTTCCTTTTGGGCGCAAAAAAGTTAACGACCCAACGGCGTTTTTATATAACTAATGAGTGCGTCGCAGGTTTCCGTACAAGAGAATGGAAAGGCGGTTCAATATTGGCTTAATAGGGACCAATCTTTATCACTTTGGGATGACCCCTCTTTGCAGGGGGGACCAATTCTTCCAGATAAATTCAAACCACTCACAGATTTACGTAGTATTTATGACAGGATTAATTCAGGTTTTATAAATGAAAAAGATAATTTAATACTAAAGCTTATTTGGGATTCATTAGCGATTACTGAAGCACAAATCAAAAATTTTTTGGAATCTAAAATTAGTAGGTCACAGGTTTCAGAATCGTTGAAAAAACTGGTACTGTATGGATTTGTTAGTCGATGGGAGATAAAATCGGGGCTATTTCCGGATCAACCCAAAACTTCTGCTCCAATTACATTAAATACTGCTGGTCATTTAATGATGTGGGCTTACCATAATCGCAACACAAACTATTCTTTGAAGCCAGAACAGTGGTTAAAACTTGGAGTAGTGGGGGTACAAAGATTTGTCACTATGAATCAAATAAAATATGAGTTTGCAATAGGCCAACAATTATTAAAAAACTGGTGCTGGTATCCAAAGTTACAAGGTACTGGTACTGGTTATAATCCAATTGCTGTTGGAGAAATTAAAACTCCGATTGGAAATCAAAACTTCATATTTGAAAGGGTACAACAAGGTCAGCGGTATGCACAACATTTAAAATCGCGATTGAAAATTTGGGAAGAGCAAATTCAAAATGGACCAAATAATTTATTGAATTTCGAAAATACGAAGAGTTTACCAGGAATTTTTATATTATCTATATCTAATCTTGCTTTAGCAGAACATGTTAGAAAGGAGCTAATGTTAGACTTACAAAAGATTCCTATAATGCTTTTAATAGATGAATGTATTCACAGTGAGGGATTCGCAAAATCTTTTTATATCTCAACTCAAAACGGAATTCAGCAAGCACCATTACCATTTTTGAGATAACAAGAGCTGCTTCAGGTAAATATGCTGAAGCGGTTCTTTGTTGTTTTAACGATGAATCGATATTCACAACTCGATTTTTGTTTGCAATATATCTAATTTCATTTTTTATAGACTTCAATTAGAGTTGTTTTAATGAAAAAACAATATGTTGAATAGATAATTAAATAAGGCTTTTCTATTCCTTCCTAGAATGAACAGTAATGTATAATCAAATGTCCCTAAATGTAACAAGGGGGCAGTAAAATTTGGTTTATATTCATTTTTTTAGCTATTTTAGTAGCTAGTTATGTTGTGGCCCAATATTTTATTATGGATGGATTTCAAACAGGACTTATCAAAATGAAGTTTATGTTTGTATCTAAATTAATTGTTTTTTGGTATATAATGTTATTTATACATATTACAACTAGTATAGTAGCATTAGTAATCGGTCCGTTTACATTATCCACAAAATTTAGAGGAAAGAATATTAACCGTCATCGAATAGTTGGGAGAATCTATATGGTTGATATATTATTAGGCGGCGTTTCAGGACTGTACTTATCCTTTTACGCTATGGGGGATTGGTAGCAAAGCTTGGTCTCGGTTTGTTATCCGTATTTTGGCTAACATCAGCATATCAAGCATTAAATAGAGTTAAGAATAAGAAAATTCAAGACCATCAAAATTGGGTGATTAGAAATTATTCTTTAACCTTTGCGGCAGTTACATTAAGAATTTGGCTACCTTTGTTTGTATTGCTATTTGGATTACAACAGTTTGAAGTTAGTTACACTGTTATTGCTTGGTTAGCATGGGTACCAAATTTAATTATTGCAGAATTATTTATAAGACAAAGACTTAATAAAGGAAAATACCTGGTAAATGAGGATGTACATTTATGATGCAAATCTGATTTAATGTTAAGAATTGAAATTCTCAGCAATTCAATGTTTTTTGTAATTTTTCCCGCCGAGATTATGGAGTAACCTACCTTGGCGCTAGCGAGAAAATAATTGAACGAATGAAGTACGTTATTCAAAAGATTACTTTACCTTTTAATATTTTTACAGTATTCAACCAGAGAACGTTTCTTATGTAAGGAAGGGATATGAGGGGTTATATGAAAAGAATGAAAAATGTATGGTTATTAGTGTTATGTTTCTTATGTTTGAGTGGGTGCAATTATGAAAATGAAGATCAGGTGAAAAAATATATAAAAGAAAAACATGGTTTCGATGTTGTTGTAACAGATTGGGGCGGGATACATGAAGGAAATATGGGACATACGTACCATACTGTTCAGGCAAAGGATAATAAAAATATTCAATTTCGAGTAGAGGTAAATGGTATCTTCTATTCCACAATACAAGGTGATGAATACGAATATGGGAAAAACACATACGAGGAATATAAGAAATTCAAACCCATTCTTGAAGAAATGAAAAAGTTAGGTTACGAGGAATCTGAAAATAAAAATGTTCTTCAATATATAGTAGATTATAACAATGCAGCAGAAAAACCAACAGATGAGTTGTTATTAACCTTAAAAATGAGTAAGGAAATCGATTATAGTCAATTTGAAACTATAGAATTAGATCGTTTACATACATTATTTCAACTCAATCAAAAGAGTAATAGAAAGATAACAGAACTTGAAATTGAGGATCATAATGGTAAATCGATTGGTCTTCCTTTCGAAGATGTGCAAAAGGGTATAACGAAAGAAGAACTTCTACTAACAATGAAAGACACAGTAAGCGGTTATTGGACATATTTAATTGAAACTCAAACAAAAGTCGTTGAAAGATTAAAAGAAATTCAAAATGACCGCTTTGTAATTAAAGATATTACTTGTGCACATCCGAAGGAAGGGAAATGCCCAAAATATGAAGCTACGATAGTTTTTAATGACAGTTCTATGGAGTATAAAAATGATCCCGATGTAATGGAGGATTTGACAAAGGTGGTCACGATTCTTAAAGAAGAACTACATAACGAGAAATTTGATATATTTGTATCCAACAAAGATAGAACAAGCTATTCACTCTGGCTAACGTCAGAGAAAGTTCAAAACAGTAGTAACATCTATGAACTTATAAAATAATTGTATATCAAAAATAATATGTAATAGGTTCTATTGATAACTTTGTTTTTTCGACGCAAAGTGCATGAATGGTTTTGCTGCTTTTTACAGAAAATGAAAGTTTGTATTAGTTTTTCAATAACTAACATAACCATCTAACTCTTAAACGATAGATGGTTATGTTAGTTCTAAATGCTATATTTTTAAATGAAAGTCGTATAATTTTAAAAAGTATAAAGTTATGAATTAAGTTATATCAGTATGAAATATCTCTTTAGAATGAATCAACCAAAAGTTTATATTTTCTAGGAACATGAACAGAAAATGAACAAATTTTTTTATGAAAACTGTTCATGCAATCCTAAAGAAAGAGTTGATTCTAATCAATCTTTTTTTTAAATCGATTCTTTTTTGTGAGTCATAGAATCTAATTTGGTAAGAGATTTTTGATTAAACTTTATTTTAAAGCAACGTTTAAAAGGAGTAAAAAATGAATACAATTAATAAAATCTTAAGTGATTTTGCAGATATAAATACAGATGAATACGTGAGGAATTATTATGAGCTTAGTATTATGTCAGAAAATAAAGAGGACAATATTTTTGTACTTGCCAAAAAGGCGACATATGCTACTAGTAATGACACATTAGAACTCATCCGCTTGAAAGAATGGAAAAAAGAATTCCTAATTTGCCAATATTCCAATGGAGAGTCTTCTTGGTTTGGGAAAATACCGTGCGGATATGATTTACATGGATTGACTCCGAAGGAATTTATAATAGAGCAGTTATTAAATGTATACAAACAAGAACCAGATGAGGTTTATTGGATTAAATTAGATCCAGGAGGTTATTATGCATGCTGTTATGAAGAATATTTGTTTAAGACAAACACAGGAATTTATTTTTTTAGTATGCAAGTACACGATTAAATAATCAGGATTTGAAATGTAGTTTTATTAATAAAAAAGATTGATAACTTAATAATAAAGAAGAAGTCTTCATGTCCAAGGAATAAGAATTAAATGAAGAATACAGATAGTCCAGGTGAATTTTGTATTCTTCTTAATTCCTATAATATTTTTGAAAATAAAGTTAAAAAACCAAGCACCTAAAATTGTAACAGATAACTCAAAAATCGTAATTATCCATTCTAGTATAGTATGTTCTACATCAGGAGAAGCACCAGCCATACTAAGAATAACTATAACTGGAAATGAGGGTATATAAACAAGTAAATAAGAAAAAAAGTAAAAAATATATTTTATCAATGTTTTTCCTTCCATAAGATCCACTCCTAATATAGAACTAATAGTTAAAGGCGAATTATCAAACTTAGTCAAAAGTTACACATGTTATATTTTAAGTATATAAAGTTAGCGCTTTTATACATAATTGGAGGTCCCTAAATAATGTTATTTTAGAGGTCTTCAGTGGTGAAATATCATATAATATCAAGAAGTGATAAGGAACTATAGCAAACAAATAGTCTGCATATATCAATCTAATTATAGTAAAAAAGGAAAATTATTAGAATCTTGACTTTTTTCTACATGCATATCAGAAGGTAATGAGGAATTATAGCTTAATCCTTTAAAATATATCCATATTATAAAGAAAAATAGAACTTGAATACAAATAGGAGTCTGAATATTCTGTTGAAAATAAATTGAATATGATGATGATAATTTATATAATGTATGTAAGACTTTCTTTTTTCTTTTCTTAATCCATAAATACTACAACCCTTTCGGGGAAATGACTTTGTAAAGCAGCCTTGCTTACAAAAATTCATATACCCGAAAGGGTTTTTTGTGTTTAAAAACAATTAGGCTTATGCCGTTTATATAGATATTTCCATAAGGAAAGGATGAAGGGTGTTGTATATATTTGAAAAGGAATTTTATTATGCAGTTACTCTAAAGGGTTTGTAACACTTCCACTAACTTATTAAACAAATTTCATACTAAGTAGTAGGAGTAAAAATAATGTATGTTACTACTAAAACGAATGAACTAAATGGATTTGAGCGAATAGCTAAGATTTTAGAGGAAGTTGAGAGATCTGCTACTCATCAGCAGATGATAGAAGTTCTAGTAGAAGGTAAAACATATCAATCTGCCTTTTGCTTTGCACATGTTGTTGCGGATATAGGACAGTGTGTTTCCTTACTACTTTTCACAATAATTGGGGGCATTGAGAGTACAGTTCAAAGTATAAAAGATGCAATTGATAATGGGATTTCCAATTTGAAGTTTGGTACTGAAGAAAAAACTCAATAAGTTATTAATTTGAATCACAGTTTCAGTTTTATGCTGAAAAGGGAAAATATACAATATTTCTAATTATAATTAATGGCCGTAAGCCAATCATTAGGGTACATGATTTGGTAAGAGAAAGATCATATACCTTTTTCATTTGAAGAATCACCAGCTGCTGCAATACGTAACGTTATAGGTGAGAAAAGTATTGAATTGGTACTTTAAAAGAATTGGGAGAACCTATTTATCAAAGATTATTAGAGAAAAAAAGAGATGGAGACTGTACCTTGTTATTATGACAATAAGTTATTTAAATATTTCTAGGTGTTAAAGTTCAATTTCAATGAATTTGAAATGAATTATTGTATTAGTGAAATGGTAAAAGAGTAGAAAATCTTGTTTCCGAAGGTGGATTATGGAAGCGTGTTAGAAGAGGGTAATAGTTTAACTGACTACATGCTTAAATATGCAGAAATTATAGTAGAGAAGGTTTTACATGAGGTGAAACCATCCTATAACCCTCTAATAGATTTGCCTTTAGAGCATTTTCTTTCATAAAGGGAGGAAATTATAATGATAGGTGAAACTTTTAAAAATTTATTATTAAATCTGGCTGGTTTAATAGTGGGGTTAAGTGCTATATATTTAATAATTAAATATAGCTTCAAATTAACAGTAGAAAAAGCTATACCTAATTTAATAGCCTATGCTAGCTTATATTTACCAGGAGTTATAACATTTAGCTTAGTTGGGTATTTTTCAAGCTCATGGATTTTTGGAATTGCAATGGGTGTTATAGTTGAGGCAATTCGTTTCTATGGATTAGGAAGAATACTAAATAAAATATCCTCTTCATTAAGAGCGATGAAAGTGAAAATTGCTATAGCAAAAGCAAATAAAATTGCAAATACTAAACATAAACCTTTAGAGGTAATTGAAGTTGCTCAATTTAGCCTTGAAAAAGAGAGCATAGTACAAGAGCAATCAGCAGTAATTGAATTGAAAAAAGAACAGAGAGAGATTATAAAAACAGAAGAATCAGAAATAATTGACGATGCAGATGATGTAGAAGATTTAGATGAAATGGAAGGCTTAGAGCGTGTAGCTGTACTAGAGCACATAGAAATGGTCGCAGAAACTAAAGAAGAAATACTAGTGGAAAATGATACTACAGTTAAACGTGAACGTAAGCAGGCAGAAAGTACACCTGATACACAGGAAATATATGAACAATTACAACTTGTTTTAGTTGGTGGGGATTTATAAAAAAATAATCAAGAAATTAGTTTGTATTTAGAATTAAAAAGCTCGCTTTAAGATGAACTAGCTACTATCTTACTCTGTTTCAATAATGGCAAAATAAATATCATTGTACACTTGATGTACGCGAATAATAAACTTGTTAAAAAGTAATAACGTCATTTCAAAAAACTTTAGAAACGCATGGTAATAATTGGTGCAATCATTCTTTATCCTGTATGATAAAAATGGGAATATTCAATGTTTTCATAGACAATAATTGGCTTAATAGAAGTTGAAAAAATTATTAATAGGAACGAAAAGGATGACCAAAATGGGAATAAAAAGGAACCTATAGAATTTGCAATTTATATTTAATATATGAATTGTTTAACAGGAAAGGAGGTAGTGAAAAGCATTGAAAAAAAACAGTTGTAGTAAAGGGAATTACGGTTTTATATGGTTATAGATATGTATCACCACGTTGAAAATATTTTAACTTTTAAACAAAATAAACAACAAGGGGTAGATAAAATGGGGAAATATGTGAAAGACCAAAAGGTAGTTGCTTATACACTATTAGGATTAGAACCTTGTACAGTTGTAAGAGTTGGTTGGATTTTTATTACGGTAAGAGAAGAAGAAACGGGTCATCTATATTCTGTTAGAAAAAGTAAAATGACACCTATAGAGGAAGAGGAACACTATCTTATAGAAGAAAGTATTGATGATGAAGGGTTATTCGGTATAGGTAGATTGTTTGCTAAAATAGAAGCAGAAGACATGGAAGTTGCAAAGAAATCATTTGAAGAGAATGAAGACTTCCCTAAATACGAAGATTTCCATAAACCATCAGAAGGGAAACTGTATGGTGGAGAGTACTATACTACAATCAAAACAGGTAAAGAGTTACTAGAACAATACTTTAATCGAGAAGAGCTAGAACGTAATGGTACTAATTAAATTAGATGTGTAAACGGTTAAAGGTCAAATCTTATTTATGTTAGGTATATAGACTAAGAAAATTTATATTCGTTTTTGGGGAGGACAAAATAATGGATTTGGTAAAAAATTTTTTAAACGGTTTGAAAGTAGCATTATCAACAGATGATCTCGAAGCACTAAATAAAGCATACGGTGCTACAAAAGGGGATATTGATATATTAAGAACGAAATATCCAAATTGTCCACAATCGTTAATCACTTTACTTGAAAATATCGATGGTACATATTGGCGGAAATATGGAGAAAACGAAGTCACGGTATGTATTTTAGGTTCAGATGTTGAAGAGTATCCATATTATTTGCTTTCTACACAGGAAATGATCGAAAGTTCAAAAGAAGGAGAAGACGTCTCCTATCTTTTTGAATACCAAGATGACGAGGATGCTGTTGACTCTAAGATAAATCCAGAAGGTCTTCTCCCTGGCACGTATATTCACTTTTCAGATTGTATGAACAACGGTGGAACATCAAAGCTGTATATTGATTTTAATCCTTCTGAAGAAGGGGTATGTGGTCAAATCATTCGTTTTTTACACGACCCCGATGAATATGAAGTGATTGCAAACAGCTTTGATGAGTATTTACAGAATCTTATTGATGGTAATTTTAATTTTCTAGACGGAGAAGAATCTCAATAATGTGTGAAGAATTTTACTCAAATATTGGAGGAGATTGCGATGAATCAAGATCCAATTTTACAAAAGGTAATAAATAAATGGTAAAATATGAGCCATGATTCTTCTTTCCGAACAGCATATGAAGCTCGAGAGAAATTACTTCTAGATGAACAAGCTAAGTTAGCGCATGCAGAACAAGAGGGCATGGAAAAAGGAATCGAGCAAGGTAAGATGCAGATAATCCGAGGAATGCATGAAATTGGTGTACCACTTGAAACTATTGCAAAAGCAAGTAAGTTGAGTGTGGAGGAAATTGAACGTATCTTAAAGCTAAAATAAATATATATGAGTATACAGAACCTTTGTGTAGAAAAAATTAGACGTTTATTATCATAGTAGGTTTAATGGGAAAGCATTGTGGAAGATTTTGGAATTTCCTTTTCTTAATCAATTTTTGGATGTTTTTCATGCTGCTCACAATTATATAAAAAAGTCAAAAGAAGAACGTGAAATGTATTCACGATTAATAAATATGATGCAAATCTAATGTAATGTTGAGGACAGAATTCTTCAGTAATTCAATATGTTTTTTAATGATTCTTTTTGCTGAGATTTTGTAGGAAGAAAAATACTAAAATATTTACTATAAGGTCTCAATATATGAGGTTTTTTCTATGTGTAAAGTTACTTTCCAAAAAGAATAGTAAACTTAAGGAGCCCTTCTCAAACTTGAACCGTCTTAATTTTATTAATATGTATTGAATTCTCATCCACATCTTATTTTCCCGCGTTATGTAATGTTGGTCAGTGAGAAAAAAAGGTACTCTTTCGAGTACCTTTTTACTATTCTACTTTTAACTTAATTTCTTTACCCGTCATACCACCACTAGCTTTTAAGAAAAGTCCTTCAGCATCTTTTGGTATATCAAATACAATTTTACCTGTTTGGGTTAGACCAGGATTCAATTGTTTTAAGAAGAAGTCAGTTTTTCCACCGTTAGCTAAGTCAAAAGATGTTTGACCTTGTGTTGAATATGTGAATTCGCGACCTTTACTATCTACTAATTTAAAGCTGTTAGCATCAACAGTGATAGCGTCTTTTTGATTATTAGTAAGTGTAACTTCTAAAATTTTAAATACACCTTGTGCTTGTTCTTTTGTATATTCATTGCCTACAGAATCTACTGTTTCCATAGATCCTACAGCGATTTTTACATCAGAAGATACCCCTTCTTTTGATACTGCTTTAGTGTCTGTTGAAGTTGTTTCTGTTGAATCTCCGCCACCAGCAACCATAGCAATTATTCCGATTACAAATAAAACTATAATGCCTAGGCATCCAAACTTAAATATTTTTCCCACGTTTGTTCCTCCAATTATGTAAAATTTAAGATTGCAACAGTAATAATAACACATCATATATCTTTATATTGTCATATAATGTCGAACGGAAATAAAAAGATAGTTTAGAAGTTTCAGATTTCATTTCTGTCCTATGACCTATTTTTCCCCGTATTTCGTCTGTATCTCATATTCATAAAGGTAAATGCGCTATAGTCAAAAATTTTTATCTATTTTTGGTAATTGATTCATGTAAAATTTGTTTGTTGGTACATAACTTCATCTATTTTTAAAATATTGTATTATTAGGATGCCGAGGTGAAAATAATTATGTATATGGGTTTCGACAATCAGGAAGATTGACAAAGTATTGAGAATTACTGGACTGTCTGGCCAAATTTAAGAATTTAAACAAATGCATTATTAAAAAAGAACTCTTATGGAAAGATAAGAGTTCTTTAAAAAATGTTGTATTTGAAACCCGCGATGTTTCACAAAAATATTACGTATATGCAATATATAGAGTCAATAAAAATAATAAAGGTGCATATAATCTATATTTTAATTAGTTCAGCCCCTTGGAGGGCGCTCCAAGGGGCTAAGATTCGAGAATTTTTAAACTCTTGTTAATTTATATGAGAACTCCGTGAACTACTCGCCACTTAGCAAAGCTTGAAGTGGGAGCTTATCAGTTCCACAACGAAAGTAACCTTTCGTCTCCCTGAGCGTTACTTCGGGGTGTTCCATCCCTAGATGTCCAACGCATGGATGCTCTGTTGGTACGGTTGATATTTTACGCAGGAACCGAATGGCTTGGTTTTCGCACTCTATTTTCTTCCTGCAACCTTCTATATCAAGTTATCAAAGAACTTCATATAGCAAGTTTATCAAAAGTTTTTGGCTATGCCAAACCGAAAGTCATCTCCCACCTATCGTAGGGCTACGCCCTTCACACGCTTGAGGAAGGAGAATTCTTTCGGGGAATACGTTAAAGAGTACCTATGCAATTTTAACACTCAACCACATATTTTTGAAACTATATATATAGATTTATTTGTTATTAGGTATCATGTTGCGTAACCATAATTGGTGAGCGAAGGTGAGGGGACAACAGAAGTACTGACTGAACCTACGGAGTATAAATGAGAAGATTCTTGGTTTTCTCCCAACCACCAAACATAAAGCGAATAGTTAAGAAAGATAGAAAGTTATATGATGCAGGTGCTTTTTTTTAGTTATATAGAAATTATACATTAAACATACTTAAGGAGTCATTTAAGTATAAAGATAATTTATAATCATACAATGATATGGAAAGGTCTTTTCGAACATGTTAGTTAATTCAAAGTATATGTATTATTTGGAACCTGTGCGAGGGTGCTTTTTTAATGCACATTATTATAAGGACAAGCATATTATGTAATAGGACGAGTTCTTCGTGTCCTATTCAATGCTCAGGATAACCCCGATTCACATTGAGGGCACCGGTAGCGGGGGTGCTCTCTTTTTATTGAAAAATATATTTAAATGTATATAATATGATTATTCAATTTATTTTTCGATATAAGGGGTACAAATTCGATGCGACGTAAAGAGGATTTGTTAAAACAATGGAAGGTGGATCTGCAAGCTGTTCAAGAAGAAAAGAGAATGAAGAAGAAAGCTAAGAATAAAAAATATAGCATTCCTGGTAATACAGCGGGATTCATGAATGGAAAGAATACTTATCGTAAAGAGAATGGGGTATGGAAACAAAGAAGTAAATGACGTGAAGGTAAATAAGTTTAGTTAAGTTTATAGCAAGTATTGTAGGCGCTTCCGTGATCTGGTTGGCGTCTTGTTTGTTGTTAAGGAAAAGTAACAAAATCAAAGAATATAAGTACGGGATTAGAAGAAAAAAATAATAGTCTTGTCGTTTGCTATAATCTACTAGGAAAAAGCAAATAACAAGACAATAGACAAGTAGTGAGAGGGAATTCCCATTCTCGATTGAAATTATATCGCAAAATCCAAATGCCGTATAAGAAATATTAAACTTATAAATGAAAAAAGAAACATGTTAGTGTCCCAAAAATATAAGTTTTTAAGGCTCTACCAGGATATGAATTGCAGGTACATCCCCGTATCGGTATAACGCGGAACACAATGTTCTTGGAACGGTGGACAGTAGTTGCCACGGAGAAGTCGGAGTGTGGGTTGTTAACAATGAAGTTCCTAAAGAGGAAAATTATGCAAGATCATGAAATTGAAAGAGGTACTCGTATTGCTAAAGGCGACATGGCTTCGGTGGAAAAAGCTCATTTATAGAAAAAAAGAATGAGGAAAGTGGATTGGATTATTAGCAAAATCCAACCATAATCATTTCTTCATTTTTTATTTCAATTATAAATTTATATTCTTTATCCAATAACCAGAAATAAAAACTGACTGCATCAATATCAACTAGTGATTGGAATACTTTATCAAGATTTGTGCTTATTACAGGGATTTCATAGTTATCCCATAGTATAAAAATTTGTTCATCAAAACCTGGTTTGTTTTCTTTAATAAGGGAAATTAGTTGCTCTTTATTTAAAGCTATTAATTGATTGTCTATCTGTTCCCAATCTATTCTTCCAGAGACAGTTATAGGAAATGAATTTATGAAAGTATTTGCAATTTGTTGGCTTTTATTTTGAGAGAAAATGAGAGTTTCCTCTCCGAGAGATTCAATACATTCATTAAACAAAGGGTTTGTATCATTGCTCTTTTTTGTTTTCAGTGCCCGTAACTTTTGTTGCATTTTCCATCGTCTTGAGGATCTGTCACTCATTTTTATCATTCCTTCTACAATTAATTAGGAGTCAGTATAGCATATAGTAACAGTTCTTAGTAAAGAAACTATTAGGCAATTGAAATAAGCCTCTACTTTCACCATATTTAGTTTAAGAATTAGATTGTCCGATTCTTTTGAAACATAACTATAATAATTCAATTTCAATATCATAAGCAACCCAATTATTATATAGAAATACAAATTCAATGACTTGAATTCAATGTTTTGTTACGCTATAAATAGCTTGATTTGTTTTTAACTTAAACATATTAAGAGTACTTAATAATTTTTAGGAGGCTTTTTTGAATGAAGTTATGTAAGGCGAAAACCTGGTTACCATTATCTGCTGCAATGATTACAGTAGTATCAAATCCAGTAGGGACTGCGGCTTCAACGGTTTATACGGTTCAAAAGAATGATACCCTAGAAGCAATAAGTAAACAATATGAGGTGTCCGTACAATCACTTAAACAAGAAAACAATAAAGAAAATGATCAAATTAATATTGGAGAACGTTTAACAATTCCGGTATCGTCAACTGCAAACAAATATGTTCAAAAAACTAATTCAACAGTTTCAACTAATACATATCAAGCAATTTACCAAGTGAAAAGCGGGGATACACTAAGTTCTATATCACAACAATATAAAGTTTCAATACAGTCAATAAAACAAAACAATAACGTAGACGAAAACCATATTTTTGTCGGTCAGCACTTAAAGATTGATACCGGTATTTCATTACAAGAAGTGGATTTAATGGCTCGATTAGTAAATGCAGAAGCTGGAGGAGAACCGCATGCAGGAAAGGTTGCAGTTGCAAAGGTAGTATTAAATCGTGCTAACGCAAATGGTTTTCCAAATACAATTACAGACGTAATTTATGAACCCATTAAAAATGGTTACGCATTTACTCCTGTTACAGATGGTAGAATTAATCAGCCTGCTACACAGGAAGCAAAAATGGCAGTAGAAGAGGCCCTCACTTCAAAAGGAACAAATTCTGATTGGCTTTATTTCTACAATCCAAAAACCTCGACTGATAAATGGATTACAACACGTCAAACCGTTGCACAAATTGGGAATCATTTGTTTGCTAAATAAAATAATCGTACATTAATAGGTTTCCAATGAGATAAGGAGAGGTTATTTTTGCGTGTAGTTCATTCACTATTAGCAATATTAGCTGTTATATTTTTAATTTGTGGTGTTATTATTCACGAGTATGTATTGGTTTTTTTAGTAGGGATTTGTTGCATGGTGATAGTAAGTTTTATAATTTCCAGTATACGTAATTGGAAAGAGAATAGAAAGCGTATTTCTATCGTGTATTTTACTTGTGTATTAATATTATTGCTATTGACAATATATCTTTTGTTTGTCACTTTTTATACACGTTCTTTGGAATTTTAGCACTTTTATATAAGCTAACATGGCCCCAAAATCAAAAAGAATGATGAAATCCTTAAAAAATAATCAGCTCGATTTATCGAGCTGATTATTTTTTAAGGATTTCATCAAAGTCTACGCGTCATTTTACTTTATGAAGATTATCCCATTATTGAACTACTCCCACTATTATCTCGTATAGACGAGGGAAATTAATAAGTAATGGGCTTAATCGAATTCTAACTTATTAGTAGGGTATCTCCATAATTATTGTGGTTAGAAGCCCTATCCCTTCATTCTTCCAATTGATATTTACGGAAATATCCAGACTATGGTTTGTTTGCTATACCATTTCGCTATCAAGCTAACAAAGAGATTAAAAATATTAAAGAGGATTTTTCTAAAAATGAAAGCGCTTTACAATTAAGAGGAATATGCAATTATGCATATCCTTTTTTTATTATGTTTTTATATGCAAAATCTTTTACATATGCATTATCAATTATATTCAAAATGTCACAGGCCTTGGCATCTCTGTAAAAACGTATCAAAATTTTACTTTAAGACAAACGGTATATAAATTTTTGATTGGGCAAATTCCTCTTGTTTAGGAAGAGTAAAAACATCTACTATAAAAATTTTCACAACAGAGCCAGATAACGTGATAAAGTATTTATTGCTGTGCATGTAAATATAAAAAAAAGCCTTACAAAATGATGTTTGTAATGGTTTATTTAGCTTATATGATTTTAGGAAATTAATAGCATTTTATGCCGTTATTATTAACCTAGTTACCAAGAAATAGAGGTGAATATAGAATGACTAAACCTTTTAAAAAAAATAGTCGTTATATGGTTGGGTTGGACAGTCTAAGAGGGCTAGCTATACTAGGTGTTATTTTGTATCATATTAATTTTAATTGGTTACCTGGAGGGTTTTTAGGGGTTACAGTATTTTTTGTACTTTCAGGTTATTTAATTACAGATATTCTAGCCATGGAGTGGAAGAGAAATAAGAGAATTGATTTGAAAAAATTCTGGCTTAGTAGAGCAAGAAGATTGCTTCCAGGAATGATTGTTATGCTCGTTATAACATTGGCATGGATTACGATTTTTCATAGCTCTTTACTTGAAAAAATGCGCGGAGATTCATTAGCGGCATTATTTTATGTTAGTAACTGGTGGTATATTTATCATAAATTATCTTACTTTGATAATTTTAATCAGATTTCTCCATTAAATCATTTTTGGTCGTTAGCAGTCGAGGAACAATTCTATGTTGTCTGGCCGTTTATTATTAGTTTAGGACTTTACTACATAAAAAAACAATCCCGTATGATTTTATTGATTTGTCTAGGAGCGTTTGCTTCAGCTTTAGCAATGGCAAATTTATATGAACCTGGAGTTGATCCGAGTAGAATATATTATGGTACAGATACGAGGGCCTTTTCCTTACTTATCGGAGCGGTACTTGCCTTAGTTTGGCCAAGCAATAGGCTTGCTAATAAAATTATCCCGAAGGCGCGTTTCATTCTTGATGTAGTGGGGGGCATAGCTCTTATTATAATTTTGGTTATGTTTTGGAAGACCAATCAATATGATCCATTTCTATACAAGGGAGGAATGGTTCTCTTATCAATTGCAACAGCATTGTTAGTGGCAAATCTAGCTCATCCAGCTAGTCGCATTGCTCAATTTTTGCGATTTAGGCCTTTACGTTGGGTAGGGGTAAGATCGTATGGCATATACCTCTGGCATTATCCAATTCTTACATTAACGACTCCAAAAGTAAATGTAGGGGATTTTTCAATAATAAGAGCAATCTTTCAATTTCTTTTAATCATATTGATTGCGCAAATTTCATGGAAGTTTATCGAAAAACCAATCCGACAAGGTGCGCTTCGGAACATTCAGTTTAAGAACTTAAGACTTCAAAATGTCACTTTAGGTGTTAAGTTAGCTTTAGTTTGTTCATTATTCTTTTCGTCAATAGCAGTTTTAGGGTTATCAAATGCTAGTAAGGCTAAGGAGAATTCTCAACAAGATAAGGTGGAAACAGTACAAACAAAACCGGCGCCACATCCAGTTGCTGTTTGGGAAAATGCAGATCAAGAAACGCCACTAAATCAAGGGGAATCAAAAGAAGTAAATCCTGCAAAACCTAAAAATCCACTCACAGTTACTGCGATAGGCGATTCCGTTATGATTGATATTACTCCATATTTAAAAAATACTTTTCCTGATATTAGGATTGATGCGCAAATTGGTCGTCAGCTGTCAAAAGCGATTCCGGTAGTTGAACAGTTAAAAAATGAAGGGAATTTAGGAAACTATGTCATTATCGGATTAGGTACAAATGGAGCCTTTACTACTGAGCAACTTGTTTCATTAATAAAATTAATTGGAAACGAACGTAAAATAATATTTATTAATACGAGAGTGCCACGTCCGTGGGAATCAATTGTGAACGAGAGACTGAAAGTAACAGTACCTAAATATCCTAATGTAACTCTAGTTGATTGGTATGCAGCAAGTGCTGGAAAGAAAGACTACTTTGCACCTGATGGTGTGCATTTAACCAATATAGGTGCAGAAGCATACGCAGTACTTGTAGCTAAAGCGGTTAATCAATAATTAATTATATTTGATCAAATTCTTTTGCAAAGTTAGCTGAAATAAAAAAGATTTATATTTGGAGAAATACACTTTTGGCATTTAGCAATAATTCCTGTAATTCATAATACATTGAAAAGCGAAGTTTAGTTAAAGACTTCGCTTTTTTGTACGGGACATGAATGGTGTCGATGCCTTTTACTATACATACGGTATAACGAAAATGTTGAATTTCTGTAGTTTTGAAAAATAGGTTGTCACTTTACATGTTAATAAACCTGTTCTGCAGGGTTCTTTAACGGGCTACCTATATTTTTTCTTGAAATATAAGGATACCGTCAGTTATTAACAATAATAGCTAAAAAAACCACTTTCTTTCCTAATTCACATAATTTTCAAAAATAAATCCCGTGGATGTTAATATTTGTTATATAATATATTTGTCAAAGCATTACCCCTAAAGTTTCTACAGTCAATCTGTAAGATAGTTTGTTTGGCCCGTATATTCACCTTAAACTAAAAAGAACTTGTAGAGAGTCCTACAAGTTCTTTTTGTTTTAAGGGTTAAATGTGGATTTAAAATATAGTTGCAATTCTTTGAGGGGGAAAAGTAATGTTTATAGAAACAGAAAGGTTATTAATACGAAGATTTGAGTTCAAAGATTGGCAAGCTGTTCATGAGTATACATCAGATATTAATGTTATGAAATACATACCTGAAGGGGTTTTTACTGAAGAAGGTGCAAGAAACTTTGTGAATGAAAACATTGGTGAAAACGCTAAGAACTTTCCTGTAGTATTAATTGATAAAGGTATTCTGATTGGTCATATAGTTTTTCATAAATATTTTGGTGAGCATACATATGAGATTGGTTGGGTGTTCAATCCTAAATATTTCAATAAAGGATATGCTTCTGAAGCAGCACAAGCTACAGTAAAATATGGCTTTAAGGAAATGAATTTACATAGGATAATAGCTACATGTCAGCCACAAAATATTCCATCATATCGGGTGATGGAGAAGATTGGAATGAGAAGAGAAGGCTATTTCAGGAAGTGTATACCACATGGGAATGAATGGTGGGATAAATATTATTATGCTATTTTAGAAGAAGAGTTGTGTCTCAGAACGCATTATTTAAATTGAAGCTCCTATCTCTAAAGAGGCAAGTTGACTAACGTTAGTAGGATTCTTGTTACCAAAGGCAAAGTCCATTTCTGCTATGGCTGACGTGCAAGACCATGGTGTCCCATTGCCACTCTCGTGATTGCCCTATGCATTCTCAAAATAAAGAATATTAGAAATATATTATGGTAAAATGTGTATAACTATAAATTATTAAATAGATTGGAGAATACTAGAATGAAAGTACAATTACTAAGAATAGGGATATTGGCTTGCTTTATGATATTCTGTTGGTCCTATGAAGATGTCTCTGCTGCATCTACGTGTGAGCCATATGGTGAAATTAAGCCAAACCAAAATCCCTCTCGTCAGCACATAAATTGCCTACTAACGAACGCAGCATTAAAAGAAAATGTTCCTCCTGAAGTTATAAAAGCAGTAGCTACACAAGAAAGTGGATGGAAACAATTTGATGGAAACGGCCAGCCAATCATAGCGCAAGACGGTGGAATTGGGATTATGCAAATTACCAATCAACCTCAGTTCGATCAACAAAAGTTAAAATATGATATTAATTATAATATTGAAGCAGGTGTTAAAGTTCTTCATAGTATGTATCAGCGAACAGATCTTCCTAAGGTAAAAGCTGCTGGACCAGAAGTAATCGAAAACTGGTACTTCTCCGTTATGGCTTATAATGGAACAAAACCTGCAAACAGTCCTTTGTATAAAGCTACTGGTCAAAAAAATTTAAACGCTTATCAGGAAAAAGTATTTTCTATTCTAGAACAATACAGTTTTTTAAATGATACAAAATTGGGTCAGTTTCCTTTCAGTACAGCTGATTTCGAGTATGATCCTAACACAAGCACAAATATTATATTTAAAAAGAAGGAGTACACACTAACAAATCTACATTCTTCTATCTATCACCTAAAAACAGGTGATCAAGTACTTGTAACAAGAGATGGCGTAAATTTAAGATCTAAACCTACTTCCGCTTCAAGTGGGAAACCGTTAAGTAAAAATACCAACTTGATTATTCAAGGAAACGCTGCATATGATGAATCTGTAGATAGTAGCAATCAGTTTGTATGGTATCCAGTTAAAACTGCAGATCAAAAACTAGTAGGTTATATTTCTTCTGCATATATTATGAAAAAATTATAATTTAAAATCAAACGGTGAAGATAATCACTGATAAAGATATGGTAGTGATGGGAACGGTTGAACCAAATATAATTGTGGGTTCTGGCACAAAAAAATATTAAACTTGAACATACCGATACTGATACTCTACAAAGGATTGTAACCGACATGGAACAAAATGGTTGTTCAAGTGGAAGCATTTTGTTCCTAACTGTATTTTGTAAACAGTGAAATAATACAAGCGGTACAACTTGAATTTTCGTAAAGAAGCACCCCTGCGTGTATATTACTTAGGAAAGTTTGGTTGGGAGGAAGTGAAGAGAGACGAGCTCCCAGCGAAAGTAAAAGAAAGAATAGATATGAAATAATTAGTTACTTATGATGGCGGATTCTCTTACATGGAGGATTCGCTGTTTTTTTATTTACAATGAGAAACGCATGTTAGGGTGAATATTGAGGTTAATTGGAATGCCAGACTGATCGATACAGTGAACGTATCAATTATTGATTTATATAAGTACCTATACATATCAGGTTATCGAAATTTTGTTCATTTGTTTCCATTAGAGGTGCATCTTGGGGGAAGAAGAAAGTGTGCGAAAGAAGTGTTAGAAAGCCGTAGCGTGATTGAGAGAATTAAATTCGTAAGATGTCTCGTAATAGATAGCATAATAGAGAATTAAATCGTTTTATATTTTAATATATTGTTATAATATTACGAAAGGGAATAAGGTAATATAAGGTAAATACGCTAATGTTATTGTATAAATATAGCGCAAACAGGGAGAATGAACATGAAAAAGTATCTAGTAGCAGGATTATTGTTGTCAAGTTTATTAGTGGGGTGTGGTCAGGAGAACGCCTCTACCAAGAAAGACACGCCTAAGAGTGAGCAGGAAGTGAAGAAGGACGCGCAAGCCGATAAGAAGGTAGATGAAACAAAGCATGATAAATTAAAGGACACGGAAAAGTTGGATGATAACGTGCCAAAGGATAACGAAAACAAAGCGCTTGATACGAAAAATAGAGAAGATAAAGTTGATATTGTGCAGTATCAGCTTCCATCAGATGAAAGTAGTTCTACGATGCCTGTCGATTACTTTGAAGCACTTGAACATGGTATGCCATATGAAGAAGTAGCTAAGGTGTTACACCGTAATGCGACAAGTGCAATTAAAACTAAGAAATTTGATACTGAATTAATTGAATATACTTATGAGGCACCAGAAGCGGTGATACAAGTTCAATTTAAGGATGGTAATTTATTTGGTGCGGAATATGTTGGTCAAGATAAGGAAATGTATTCAGTCATTCCTGTTGGATGGGATGTAAAAAATAATCGTTGGGAGGAAGAAAAAAACGTAGGCGTGCGATCTAGTGAGAGTAAGTCAAACAACCACACGTCTCAAAGGAACGAAGGCAAGAATGTTGAAGCCAACGATAAACCCGCATCTAGTACAGCAGGTGTAGAGGCAGATAATAAGTCCGAAGAAGCTACTACCAATCATAAACCTAATAATAAAGAAGTTGAACAACATCATAATAAGGAACAGCAACATAAGGAAGTAGAAGAATTTAAGCCGAGTGATGCAGACATGGAACGTATTAAACGACAGGAAGACCGTTGGAATACGCCATCAGGTGGTGTTGGTGCTACATGGCAAGAAGAAATGAAAAAACAGAAATAAAACAACATAAACACCTGTTATACTGATTAAGTGAATTTAAAGTGAGAAATTTATAGTTTTTATCATCACTCTGTCTATTACAAAATATTAATATTGTTGTTGATATTGTCTTATAAGAAGGAATTCATTTAAGATATTAATTGAAAATATTAATTGGGAGGGTGTTAGAAATGGAATTAAATAATGAGGATGGAATTAGTATAGAAAAAAGTACAAGTATTAACATGGAAGAAATGGAGTTATTATTGTTAGCTGATCCCTCAACAGAAGTAGTTAATGGATATCTTAAAAAGGGAGATTGTTTTGTTTTAAAAAAAGGTGCTGTTACTGTAGGTATTATGATTTTAATTCCTACCCGAACTGAAACAATTGAGATTATAAATATAGCAGTTTCCGAAAAAGAGCAAGGAAAAGGATATGGGAAATACCTACTTAAATTTGCTATAGATTATGCTAAAAAAGAAAAATATAAAACTATAGAAATAGGCACAGGAAATTCTAGTTTAATGCAATTAGGCCTTTATCAAAAATGTGGTTTTAGAATAACTAGTGTGGATAAGGATTTTTTCTTACGAAATTATAATGAAGAAATATATGAAAATGGTATTCAATGTATGGATATGATTAGGTTAACGCAAAATTTATAAAAATTATTTACATCAAAAAAATCGCAACACCCTTTAAATGTAGAGGGTTGCGATTTTTTTGATGTAATGCGTCATTATGATTTATGGGTAGCATTAGGGAGTATATGTATTTGAGAATTATTACAAAATCAACAAGTGTTAATAAATTCATCTGTTA